>JAHCKF010000262.1 GCA_026125925.1 Pseudolabrys sp. | reverse complement strand
GAAGCCGTTCCGGAAGACGAACGGCCCGGATGGCTCCTCAACGTCACCAATGACGGCTGGTTCGGCATCAGCAGCGGGCCGTATCAGCATTTCCATCAGGCCCGCGTGCTGGCCATCGCCGAAGGGCTGCCGCTGGTCCGCGCCGCCAATACGGGCATCTCCGGCGTGATCGATCCGGTCGGCCGGATCGTGGCTTCGCTGCCGCTCGGCGTCGAAGGCATCCTTGACGCCCGCCTGCCCCAGGCCATGGAGCCGACGGTTTTTGCGCGTTATGGAAACCTTCCGGCAATTCTATTTTTGGTTGCGGCGGGGCTGGTTCTAGGCAGGCGGCGGCTTCGCGCCTAGATTGTACGATGCCGGGGACGTCGGATTTGGGTTGCTTTCCGCACGTATAAAAATTTCGGGCGGGGGCGGCTAAACTACAGGTATAATTTGTAAAAGCCTTTGAATCCTATGCGGAATTTGGACGGCCACTTTAGCGATTAAAAATCCGTGCGCTGAAATGAATGATTGCATAAGCGCGAATAATTGTGACATTAGCAATCACGATGACCTCATAGGAGATTCTTATGGCTAAGAAGGCGCCCAATCCGATCGACAAGCATGTCGGTTCGCGAGTCCGTATGCGCCGGATGATGCTGAGCATGAGCCAGGAAAAGCTGGGCGATGCTCTGGGTCTGACTTTCCAGCAAGTCCAGAAATACGAGAAGGGCACCAACCGCATCGGCGCCAGCCGGTTGCAGGCGATCGCCAACATCCTGCAAGTCCCGGTTTCATTCTTCTTCGAGGGCGCCCCGCATGGCCCCGGCGGCTTTACGAGCGGCATGAGCGAAGCGCCGTCGCCGGCCTATGTCTCCGACTTCCTCGCCACCTCCGATGGCCTGTCGCTGACCAAGTCGTTCATGCGCATCAAGAGTTCGAAGCTGCGCCGCCGTATCGTCGATCTCGTCGAGCAGATCGCCGGCGAAGAGTAAGCGCATCCCGCGGGCGGCGTGGCTATTGCCCACGACGGCCCGCACCTTGACGTCACCGATCACCGCTGTAAGAACGGCCCCCCGACACGAACCGGCGCGGTTTTCCACCCGCGCAAAAGGGGGAGATCAGCGTGGCTCACAAGAATTATCTGTTCACCAGCGAATCCGTTTCCGAAGGTCATCCGGACAAGGTCTGCGATCAGATCTCCGACGCGGTGCTGGATGCGTTTCTCGAAAGGGACGTCAAGCTCGGCATTGCCGACGACAGCGCGGTGAACACCCGTCTGGGCTGCGAAACGCTGACCACGACCAACAAGATCGTCATCGCCGGTGAAGGCCGCGGCCAACTCTTCCGCGACATCCACGGCGTATCGGTTGTCGATCGCGAGCTGATCACCGAGATCGCGCGCGGCGTGGTCAAGGACATCGGCTACGACCAGAACGGCTTCTCGTATCACGGCGCCGACGTCGAAGTGCTGCTGCACGGCCAGTCGCCCGACATCGCCATGGGCGTCAACGCCAAGAAAAAGAAGAGCGGCGAGGAAGAGGGCGCCGGCGACCAGGGCATGATGTTCGGCTATGCCTGCACCGAGAGCGAAGTCTACGAGAAGAACTCGTTCATGCCCGCGCCGATCTACTTCTCGCACAAGATCCTCAAGGCGCTCGCCGACAAGCGTCACTCCAAGGCGCTGCCGGACCTGCAGCCGGATGCCAAGAGCCAGGTCACCGTGAAGTATGTCGATGGCAAGGCTGTCGGCTGCACCAAGGTCGTGGTCTCGACGCAGCACAACGAGAAGAGCCGCAACGGCAAGAAATACTCGCCGGGCATGGTCAAGGACATGATCGAGCAGACCGTCGCTTCGGCGCTGCCGAAGGGCTGGATGCCGGAGAAGTCCTCAGACTTCCTCGTCAATCCGACCGGCAACTTCGTCATTGGCGGACCCGACGGCGACTGCGGCCTCACCGGCCGCAAGATCATCGTCGACACCTACGGCGGCTACGCCCCGCATGGCGGCGGCGCCTTCTCCGGCAAGGATCCGACCAAGGTCGATCGTTCGGCCGCTTATGCCACGCGCTATCTCGCCAAGAACGTTGTCGCGGCCGGACTTGCCGAGCGCTGCACCATTCAGGTCGCCTACGCCATCGGCGTCGCCGACCCGATGTCGATCCTAGTCGATCTGCACGGCACCGGACAGGTCGATGAGAAGAAGCTCGAGAAGATCCTGCCGCAGTTGTTCCGCCTGACGCCGACCAACATCCGCCGCACGCTCAAGCTGAATCGGCCGATCTACCGCCGCACCTCGGCTTACGGCCACTTCGGCCGCGCGCCGGAAAAGGACGGCGGCTTCTCCTGGGAGAAGACGGATCTCGCCGCGCAGATCAAGGCGGCGTTCAAGTGACCTGCTGAAAGCAGGTATCCCTGCGCAGGCGGGGATCCAGCAATTAACATCGGCCGGGCCTAGCGCCCGGCCTTTTGTTTTTGGCGCGACCGATTTCTGTTGTCATGCCCAGCGAAAGCGGGGCATCCAGTACTCACTGACATTAGAGATTACTGGATCGTCCGCTTTCGCGGACGATGACAACCATGAAAGACGATAACGACATTCCACAGCGCGCCTTCTTCGGCCGCCGCAAGGGCCATCCGCTCAAGGCGCGGCAGTCGGAGCTGTTCGACGAGTTGCTGCCGCAGCTCGCGCTCGACCTGCGCAAGCCGGCGCCCTCCGATCTGTCGTCGCTGTTCCCACATGCGCCGAAAATCTTGCGCCTCGAAATCGGCTTCGGCGGCGGCGAGCATCTGGTCGCGCAGGCGCTGGCGCATCCCGACCAAGGTTTCATCGGTGCCGACGGTTTTCTCAACGCGGTGGGAAAATTGTTGGTCGCGATCGACGACGAAGATCTCACCAACATCCGCGTCTTTCACGGCGATGCCAGCGACCTACTCGACTGGCTGCCGGCCGGCGCGTTCTCGCGTATCGATCTGCTCTATCCCGATCCGTGGCCGAAGCGCCGGCAATGGAAGCGCCGCTTCATCCAGGACGACAGCCTGCCGCGGCTGGCGCGCCTGTTGAAGAGCGGCGGCGAGTTTCACTTCGCCACCGACATTCCCAGCTACATGACCTATGCGCTGACGCGCATCATGCGTTCGGAGGATTTCATCTGGACCGCGGAAGCTGCCGACGACTGGCGCAAGCCATGGGACGGCTGGACCCGCACGCGCTACGAGGCCAAGGCGATCCGCGAAGGAAGAACGCCCGCGTATTTTATTTTCAGGAAGAAATAGTTCTGTCGTCCCCGCGCAGGCGGGGACCCATACGCCGCAGCATAGCTAATCAAAACGCGGCAGTGGATTAATCGCTGACACTGGGGTTATGGGTCCCCGCCTTCGCGGGGACGACAATCATTCCCCCGTGCCTTGCCGCACCTGCCAGAAGCGCACGACGCGCTGGGCGGTCGCCGTGGTCAGCCGCTCGAAGTTCTCATGGGCGGCGTCGATCACCTGCTGCGACGGCTTCGGCCCCGGCCGGGAATTGATCACCGCCTTCACCGTCGGCCAGCCGAAATTCACCGAACGTGCCAGAATGAGCACCGGATCGGCGCGCTCGCCGTTCATCAGACGATCGACGACTTCGACCGGGACCGCGCAGATGGTCGACAGCGCCGCGATGGTCTCCTCGTATTTGCCGCCCTCGGCGTAATTGGCGACATCGGCCTCGGTGAGCTTGCGCTGCTTGTGCAGTTCGCGCACCGCCGCGAGTGCCGCCGTGTAATTGCGCGGCGCCGCCTTGGCGCCGACCTCGTCGGTGACCTTGGCGAGGATCTTGCGGATCTCGGCCTGCGTTTCGGGCCGCGCGGCAGCGAGCAGCCGGCGCTGCACAACTTCGCTGGCCTGCAGCAGGAGTTGGCGGAACAGCCGCGGCGGAATGTCCGTGCGCTGGCCGACCTTCTCGGCAAGGTCGCCATCCTGCTGCGCGCGATCGACGAGATTGCTGAAAGCGTGCTCCGACAGATGGGCGCCGCGATTGCCGGCAACGGAATAGACGACATCGCGGCTGCCGCGCTTGACCAGCACCTCGGACAACGCCTCGCTGAGGCTGTCGCGCTTGGCCATGGCAAGCAGATGCTGTTGGCTTTTGGTCTCGGCGATGGCGATGAGATCGGGGTCGGACAGATGCCCGGCGCGCAGCACCGGCCCGGCGACGTCGATGTCGTCGTTCTTGGCAAGCGTGGCCACCACCCTGGCCGGCGCGTTCGTCACCGGCGCGATGCGGCGCGCCAGTTCGGCCAGCGCCTTGGCCTCGATCTCGGCGATCAGGCAGCCAATGACGTCGTCGAACAGTGCAACGTGATGATCGTTGAAGGCGGGGGCGCCATCGAGAAACAGGGTCGTGATACGGCGCAGCGTTTCGGCCCGCTTTTCCGCGGAGCCGTGCTGGACGACGTCTTCCAGCTCGGGAAGCAAGGACGCAGGAGCAGCCATTACGCACGAACCCAAACGCGCGCCGTTGCCCGCCTGGCTGGCGCCTTAACGAAAGGTAACGGCAGTGTGTGAAAGAAGGGTTTAGCCGCGGGGATTCCTGCCGCCTTGCGCCGCGCGCAAAAATCGCTATATTTCCGGCGTCAATACACCCTCATAACCAAATCGGGTTTTGAGAGTGGGTCCCCCCGGACCCGCTCTTTTTTGTTACAGGCATAGCGTCGATCGATGGCTCTGAGCGAGCGACATGAGACTTTGGCGGCCGGCTCCGGCCCGGACATGGCGGCCGCGGCGGACGAACCGCGCCTGATCGTCGAGACCGGCCTGCCCGCGCGCATCGCCTCGATCGCGGAACCTGTGGTTGAGCAACTCGGCTATCGCCTTGTTCGGATTAAGGTTTCTTCCGGCGAGGAGTGCACGATCCAGATCATGGCGGAGCGCCCCGACGGTTCCATGACGGTGGACGACTGCGAGGCGGTGTCGCGGGCTCTGTCGCCGGTATTCGACGTCAACGAGCCGATCGACCGCGCCTACCGGCTGGAGATTTCCTCGCCGGGCATCGACCGGCCGCTGGTGCGGCGCTCCGACTTCGCGCGCTATGTCGGCCACCTGGTGAAGGTCGAAATGGAAGTGCCGGCCGCCGGCCGCAAGCGTTTCCGCGGCATCATCGACGGCGTCGAAGGCGGCGCCGCGAAGCTGACCCGCGACGATCCGAAGGCCGGCGAAGACCCGGCCGTGCTGCTGCCGATTGCGGATATGGGCGAAGCAAAGCTCGTCCTCACC
>JAHCKF010000261.1 GCA_026125925.1 Pseudolabrys sp. | reverse complement strand
TTCAAGCTGCTGGCTGGGTTGGAGGCCAGCAGCTCATGACCCGACCTCTTTCCACCGACTTGCGCGAGCGTGTTGTGGCGGCCGTCCGGAACGGCGAGAGTTGCCGGGCGGCGGCATCGCGGTTCGGTGTTGCGGTATCCTCGGTGGTGAAGTGGTCGCAGCGGCATCGGGCGACCGGCTCGGTGGCGCCGGGCAAGATGGGTGGATACCGCAAGCCGCTGCTCGATCCGCACCGGGCCTTCATTCTGGAGCGGATCCGCCAGACCCCGCATCTGACGCTGCATGGGTTGAAGGACGAACTGGCCGCGCGCGGGGTGAAAGTCTCGCACAATGCGGTGTGGCTGTTCCTGCGCCGCGAAGGCCTGCGGTTCAAAAAAAACACTGTTCGCGCTTGAACAGGCCCGCGCCGACATCGCCCGCCGCCGAAAGCGCTGGCGATCCCGGCAGGCCAGCCTCGATCCGAGGCGCCTGGTCTTCATCGACGAGACCTGGATCAAGACCAACATGGCGCCGCTGCGCGGATGGGGCCGCAAGGGCGACCGTCTGCGGGCCTATACGCCTCATGGTCATTGGCGGACGCTCACCTTCCTCGGCGCGCTGCGCTGCGATGGCCTCACAGCCCCTTGCGTGTTCGACGGTCCGATCAACGGCGAATGCTTCCGCGCCTATGTCCAGCAGCAGCTCGTCCCGGTCCTCAAGCCCGGCGACATCGTCGTCATGGACAATCTCGGCAGCCACAAGTCGGCCGTTCTCCGGCAGATCATCGAGGCCGCCGGTGCCAGGCTCCGGTATCTGCCGCCCTACTCGCCGGACCTCAACCCGATCGAGCAGACCTTCGCCAAGATCAAGCATTGGATGCGCATGGCGCAGAAACGCACCGTCGACGACGTCTGGCGTCATATCGGCAGCCTCGTCACGACCATCGGCTCACGCGAATGCAGCGCCTACTTCGCCAACGCCGGATACGCTTCCGTCAAAAGGTGAACCGCTCTAGCCTTCGCCGCGCAATGCCGGGTTCGGCCCAGGAGGGACCCCATGCGCACACCCGTCGCGGCCGCCGCCGCGCTTTGTGCCGGCATCGCGTCCGGCCTCGCAGCGCCCGCTCCGGCGCGCCTGCCGCCCGACGAAATCCAGAAGGCGTTCTTCACCGGTCAGCCGTTCAACGCCGCCACGCCGTCCGGCGTCGCGTTCAAGATGACGTTCCTGCCGAACGGCAAGGTCACGCGCGAGCCGACCGGCAAGGCGGGCGTGCGCGGCGAAGGCACCTGGACGCTCGACAAGAACGGCTTCTGCACCACCTGGAAGAACTCGAAGCCAAACTGCTTCGTGCTGATCGACGCCGGCGACAACAAGTGGTCGGTGATGAAGGGCAAGGGCGTGGTCGCGGTGTGGAGCAAATGACGCGCGTTGCCGCGTCGTCACGGAGCCTCACGCATGAACCGACAAATCCACGATCGCG
The DNA here is from genome assembly GCA_026125925.1 of Pseudolabrys sp. Next base: position 3,776 of record JAHCKF010000261.1, on the reverse strand, counting down.
GGCTGCTCGCCGCTCAGCGGATTGGCCGGGTCCCATTCGTAGCGCAGCGTCTCGAACCGCATCGCGCGCGCGTCGACCATCAAGAGCCGCCCAACCAGCCCCTCGCCGAAACCGACGATCTCGCGAATGACCTCCAGAGCCATCATCGAGCCGAGGATGCCGGGCAGCGCACCGAGCACGCCGGCCTCCGCGCAGGCGGGCACGGTGCCCGGCGGCGGCGGTTCGGGGAACAGGCAGCGGTAGGTCGGATGCGGCTTGCCGTCCGGCCCGCGCTCGTGGGCGCGCAGCGTGGTGAGCGAACCGTCGAAGGTTCCGACCGCGCCGGTGACCAGCGGCTTCTTCGCGAAGTAGCAGGCGTCGGAGACCAGATAGCGCGTGGCGAAATTGTCCGAGCCGTCGGCGACGATGTCGTATTGCGACACGATGCCGAGCGCGTTCGCCGCGGTGAGCCGCTCCGCGTGCTTGACCACCGCGACGTGCGGATTGAGCCGCCGGATCGCGGCCTCGGCGCTGTCGACCTTTCGCACGCCGACGTCCGGGGTGCCGTGGATCACCTGCCGCTGCAGGTTGGACAGCGCCACAATGTCGTCGTCGATCACGCCCAGCGTGCCGACACCGGCCGCCGCCAGATACAGCAGCGCCGGGGCGCCGAGCCCGCCGGCCCCGACGGTCAGAACGCGGGCGCGGCCCAGCGCCGCCTGCCCGGGTCCGCCGACCTCGCGCAGCACGATATGGCGGGCGTAACGTTCGAGTTCCTCGGCCGACAGCATGCGCAGCTCCTGCCCACGATGATTGGCGCATCCCGGCGGTTTCGGCTAGGCTTGCCTTAGCGGTTTCAGACGGGCGTCGGGGGACCCCATGCGCGCAATCGCCGTTTTGATCGCCTTGGTTCTCGGGGCCTCGCTCGCGCACGCCAGCGACGCGCAGGTCGATTACGGCCCGGTCAAAGCCACACCGAAGGCCAAGGCGGGCCCCAAGGCGAGGGCGAAAGCCAAGGCCGCCACGGCCAAGACCACCACGGCCAAGACCACCACGGCCAAGACCACCATTGCCAAGCCGGCCGCCGATAAGAAGGCGGCGGCCAAGACCGACAAGACCGAATTGCCCAGGCCTGATCCCCGGGAAAAGGCCGCCCAGAGCAAGCCCGCCAAGCCCGATCCGGTCACGACCGGCGCGGTGGCTGCCGCCGGCAAGCCCGGCGGCCTCGCCGACACCTACGCCGCGCTGTCGCATGTCGAGCGCGCCGCGCTGCAGTCCGACCTGAGCTGGACCGGCGACTACGGCGGGCCGCTCGACGGCGCGTTCAGCGACCGGCTGGCCGATGCGGTCAAGGCCTACCAGAAGCGCAACAAGAGCAAGATCACGGGCGTGCTGAGCGCCCAGGAGCGCGAGTCGCTCTCCGCCGCCGTCCGGCCGCGGCAGGACGACGTCGCATGGCGGCTGGTCGAGGATCCGGTGACCGGCGCCCGCGTCGGCGTGCCGACCAAGCTCGCGACCGTCGCCGCGCGCGCGCCGTCCGGCACGCGCTGGAGTTCGGAGCAGGGCCAGCTTCAGATCGAGACCTTCCGCATCGACACCGGCGCGTCGCTCGACGCGCTGTTCGAGCAGCACACCAAGGAGACCGCGCGCCGCAAGGTTCGCTTCAGCGCCATGCGCGACCAGCACTTCGTCGTGTCGGGCATGCAGGGGCTGAAGAAGTTCCACACCCGCGTCTATGCCCGCGACGGCGACGTGCGCGGCCTGTCGATCCTCTACGACCAGGCCATGGAAGGCACCATCGACCCGATGATCGTGGCGATGGCGAGCGCATTCCAGCCCTATGCGCGCTTCACGCTGGCAAGCGTGACCGGCGAGGCGCGGCGCAAGGTCGAATACGGCACCGCGCTGGCCGTCAGCGGCGACGGGCATTTCATCACCGCGCGCGCCAACGTCGAACGCTGCCAGGTGATCGTCGTCGCGGGCCTCGGCAACGCCGAACGGATGGCGGAGGACCGGGACAGCGGACTGGCGCTGCTGCGCGTCTATGGCGCGAGCCGTCTCAAGCCGATCGGGGTCGCGGACGCGGCCGCATCGGCGGCCGAGCTGACGCTGGTGGGCGTCGCCGATCCGCAGGCGCAGGGCGGCCTGAACGCGGTGTCCACGGCCGCGGCCAAGCTTGCCGGCAATGCACGCACGCTGGAGCGCGCACCGGCGCAGGGCTTCACGGGAGCGGCCGCGGTCGACGCCAGGGGCCGCCTCGCGGGCGTGGTGGTGCAGCGCCCCACCGTGGTGGCCGGCCCGGCGCAGCCGCCGCAGTCCTCGGTAACGCCGGTCGAGCGGGTGCGTCACATGCTCGCCGCCAACGGCGTCGAGACCGTCGCCGCGCAGGCCGGCCTCGATGCGGTCAAGGACGCGGCGCGCCGCGTGATCTGCGTCAGGAAGTGATTTCGCGATTGTCGTTCCGGGGCGCCGCCATAACGCGCCGAAGACGCGCTATGGCGGTGAGCCCGGAATCCAGGGGCGGTACGCACGGAGCAAGCCGCTCCGGATTCCGGATCGCGCGCTGCGCGCGCGTCCGGAACGACACCGCCTACTTGTTCTTGAACTTCGCCGGGCGCTTCTCGACGAAGGCGGCCATGCCTTCCTTCTGATCTTGCGTGGCGAACAGCGCGTGGAACACGCGCCGCTCGAACAGCACGCCCTCGGCGAGCGACACCTCGAACGCGCGGTTGACCGCCTCCTTGCCGGACAGCACCGACGGCAGCGACATCGACGCGATGGTCTCGGCCGCCTTCATCGCCTCGTCCATCAGGCTTGCCAGCGGCACGACGCGCGCGACGAGGCCGGCGCGCTCCGCCTCCGCCGCGTCCATCATGCGTCCGGTCAGGATCAGGTCCATGGCCTTGGCCTTGCCGACCGCGCGCGTCAGCCGCTGCGTGCCGCCATAGCCGGGAATGACGCCGAGCTTGATCTCCGGCTGGCCGAACCTGGCGTTGTCGGCCGCGATGATGATGTCGGCCTGCATGGCGAACTCGCAGCCGCCGCCGAGCGCGAAGCCGGCGACCGCCGCCACCACCGGCTTGCGGGCGCGCGCGATGGCGTCCTCGTTGGCGCCGAAGTTGTTGAGATAGGCGTCCATGTATTCCTTGTCGGCCATCTCCCTGATGTCGGCGCCGGCGGCGAACGCCTTCTCGCTGCCGGTGACCAGGATGCAGCCGATGGCGGGGTCGGCGTCGAAGGCATCGACCGCGGCGTTGAGCTCCGCGACCAGCGCCTTGTTGAGCGCGTTGAGAACCTGCGGGCGGTTGAAGCGGATGATGCCGACGCGGCCCTTGGTTTCGACAAGAATGCATTGATCGGTCATGAGATCGCGCCTCCGCGGCTATTTCTGGCACACCGGGCAATAGAACGTCGAGCGGCCGTTCTGCACGATGCGCTTGATCGTACCCTTGCAGCCGCGCGTCGGGCAGCGCTCGCCCTCGCGGTCGTAAACCCGGAAGTTGTGCTGGAACATGCCGAGCTCGCCCGAGGTCTGGCGGTGGTCGCGCAGCGACGAGCCGCCGGCCGCGATCGCGTCGTTGAGCACCGCGCGGATCGCCTCGACCAGCGCCACCGCGCGCGGCTGCGGCGCGCCGGTGCGCGTCGCAAGCGTCGAGGCCATGCGCCGGGGCGAAACATGCGCGCGGTGCAGCGCCTCGCAGACGTAGATGTTGCCGAGGCCGGCGACGATGCGCTGGTCGAGCAACGCGGCCTTCACGCTGGTGCGCTTGCCCTGGCACGCGCGTGCCAGCATCGCG
>JAHCKF010000260.1 GCA_026125925.1 Pseudolabrys sp. | reverse complement strand
CCGAACCCGAAAGGCCTGCAACCGGGCTCGCCAAATTGCATTAACCGGCTCGTTTTGCCGCGGCCGGATGTTACATTACCGGCAATGCTGAAGCCGGACGAACTCGAACGCTATGCCCGCCACATCGTCATGCGCGAAGTGGGCGGCCCGGGCCAGGGCAAGCTCAAGGCGGCGCGCGTCCTGATCGTCGGCGCCGGCGGCCTTGGCGCGCCGCTGATGCTGTACCTTGCCGCCGCGGGCGTCGGCACCATCGGCATCGTCGATGACGACACGGTGGCGCTGTCCAACCTGCAGCGCCAGGTCATCTTCACCACCGCCGATGTCGGCGCCGGTAAAGCCGAGCGCGCTGCGGAGGCGATCGCGCGCCTCAACCCGCATGTGAAGGTCGAGGTGCACAGCGAGCGGCTCAATGCCGGCAACGCGATGCCGCTGATCGAAAGTTACGACGTCATCGCCGACGGCTCCGATAATTTCGCCACGCGCTATCTCGTGGCCGACGCCTGCTTTTTCGCGAAAAAGCCGCTGGTCACCGCGGCGCTCGGCGTGTTCGACGGTTCGCTGACGACAATTCGCGCCCATGAGACGCGCGCCGATGGCGGGCGCAACCCGACCTACCGTTGTCTGTTCCCCGAGCCGCCGCCGCCCGGCACGGTACCGGCCTGTTCCGAAGCCGGCATTCTCGGCGCGCTCCCCGGTATTCTCGGCTCGATGATGGCGCTCGAGGTAATCCGCGAGATCGTCGGTTTCGGCGAGGGACTGGTCGGCCGCCTGCTGATGATTGATGCGCGGTCGATGCGGTTCGAGACACTCGGTTACGAGTGGGACAATGCCAATCCATTGAGCGGCGATAACGCCACGATGACGGATTTGTCGGGAAATTATTGACGCGATTTAACGCGGGCCGGTGTCATCAGTTTGATATGCCTTAGCGCTAACGCCTGTTTACGTCTTGCTTGCGATCTCCTTAACAGCGGCACAGCTTTTTTCGGTCAAAATGGACTCAAAGTCGGAGAGGCAGAGTCCGGTTGGCAACATCATGTCGGCAGCGCAATTCAGCCAGAGCGGTGGCCGCGAGGAACGCGGCGTCGTCGAATGTCAGAAATGTCATTCGCCGATTTACGTCGACAAGCCCGGCAACGTCGCCGTCGAGTTCTCGGTGCCGTGCGCTAAATGCGGCTATCGCGGCATGTACTTCAAGCGCATGATGCATTCGGAGTCCGATCCGAATGAGCGCCGCCGCTCGCCGAGATGAGTGCAATGATACTCGCCGCTAACTCGGCCTGCTCCCTCTCCCCTTGGGGGAGAGGGTTGGGGTGAGGGGGCAAGTGCATCTCGATGATTTGTAACCCCTCACCCGACGCGCTACCGCGCGTCGACTCTCCCACCCGAACTTGGGTTTACCCGAGTTCGGCACCATTGAATGGTCGAAGCCGGATATATCCGACTGGGAGAGGTGAAGAAGAACTCACAACATGCTCGGCAGCACGCGATCCGGCGGCCGGTGACCGTCCATGAAGGTCTTGATGTTGATGATGACCTTCTCGCCCATGTCGACGCGGCCTTCGAGCGTCGCCGAGCCCATATGCGGCAGCAGCGTCACCTTGCCGGCCTTTGCGAGTTTGACCAGCTTCGGGTTCACCGCGGGCTCGTGTTCGAACACGTCGAGGCCGGCGCCGGCGATGTCACCGGCTTCGAGCATCCGCGCTAGCGCATTTTCGTCGATGACTTCGCCGCGCGCGGTGTTGACGATGTAGGCCTCGGGACGCAGCATCTTCAGGCGCCGCGCCGACAACAAATGGAATGTCGCCGGGGTGTGCGGGCAATTCACCGAGACGATATCCATGCGGGCGAGCATCTGGTCGAGACTCTCCCAATAGGTGGCGTCGAGCTCTTCCTCGATCTTCGGCGCGACCTTGCGGCGGTTGTGATAGTGGATCTGCAGGCCGAAGGCGCGGGCGCGCCGCGCCACCGCCTGGCCGATGCGGCCCATGCCGATGATGCCGAGCCGCTTGCCCCAGATGCGATGGCCGAGCATCCAGGTCGGCGACCAGCCGTGCCAGTCCTTGTCGGAGGAGAGCACCTGCGCGCCCTCGGTGAGCCGGCGCGGCACGGCGAGGATCAGCGCCATGGTCATGTCGGCGGTGTCCTCGGTCAGCACGCCGGGCGTATTGGTGACGGTGATGCCGCGCTGGATCGCGGAGGCGACATCGATATTGTCGACGCCGTTGCCGAAATTGGCGATCAGCTTGAGCTGCTCGCCGGCCTTCGACAGCACCGAGCTGTCGATCTCGTCGGTCACGGTCGGCACCAGCACGTGCGCGGTCTTCACCGCTTCCGCGAGCTGGGCGGCCGACATCGGCTTGTCGTCATCGTTGAAGCGGACGTCGAACAGCTCCCGCATCCGCAGTTCGACGCTGTCGGGCAGCTTGCGGGTGACGACCACCAGAGGTTTTTTGGTCTTCGGCATTCGTTCCGCCCTATGGCCTGCGGCCTGTTGTTCCCCCGCCTGCCGTTCAGGTCTCTTTAACCCCGGTCACCGACACTGCGGCCGGGGCGAAGGGTCTCGACAGCGGTAACGACAGTCTTTCCTACCAGATGGTTGTCACAAGAAAAAGCAGCGGCTCGGAGGCGTGTCTGCGTGCGTTCGGCATTCTGCTGGCGGCGCTGATGCTCGCCATTGCCGTGCTGGGCAGCCGGCCGGCCGGGGCGGCGGGGGATATCACCGGGTCGGTTTCCGGCCTCCAGGTGCCGCGCTTCGTCAGCCTGAAGTCGGACCGGGTCAATGCCCGGGTCGGGCCGAACCGCGACCAGGATGTCCGCTTCGTCTATACGCGGGCCGGGATGCCGGTCGAGATCATCGCCGAGTACGAGAACTGGCGGCGCATCCGCGACTGGGAAGGGTCCGAAGGCTGGGTCTATCACGCGCTGCTGTCGGGCCGGCGCACCGCCGTCGTGGTTCCGAAGAAGCGAGAGGAACTGGTGCCGCTTTATGGCGACGCCGACGCGAGCTCCAGGGTCGTCGCCAAGCTGCAGGACGGCGTGCTGATGACGCTGAAGTCCTGCAACGGAAAATGGTGCCGGGTCGCCGGCAAGAATTTCGAAGGCTACATCGAGCAGGAGCGGCTGTGGGGCGCCTATCCGAACGAGAAGGTCGAGTAGCGAACTTTCGGACAGTCTTCATCGCGCGAATAAACAAAAAGCCCGGCGATCCGCCGGGCTTTTATTTTTCAAACTACAAGGTCGCGCGCGGTCAGCTCTTGATCAGCCTTTGCGGCGCAGCCGAACCACCACGTCGACGCGGGCGATCTCGTAGCCTTCCGGCGCGACCGGCGCCTTGTCGAGCGCGAACTCGGCGTTCGGAACGTCGAACAGCTCGTTCTCGCTCTCGATGAAGAAGTGATGATGATCGGTGACGTTGGTGTCGAAGTAAGCCTTCGAGCCGTCGACCGCGACCGGGCGCAGCAGGCCCGCGTCGGTGAACTGGTGCAGCGTGTTGTAGATCGTCGCGAGCGACACCGGCACCTTGGCGCGGGTCGCTTCTTCGTAGAGCATCTCGGCGGTGAGGTGACGGTCGCCCTTGCTGAACAGCAGCCAGCCGAGCGCCATGCGCTGACGGGTCGGACGCAGACCGACCTGACGCAGCATTTCCTTCACGTCGTGCCAGGGGCAGCCGTTCATTTCGGTGCGGTCATGCGACGGCATCGCCTCCGGCTTGAGCGTGCGGCTGACGACGACGGTACGAGCTTCGGCCATTTCAGATCCTGAACTGACGGCGTCCGGAGCCATGGCGGCGGCGAAGCGTCCGGGAACAGCGCCTTTTACTGAACTTGCGAGAAACATATACGATTGCGGGAGCTAGATGCAACTCTTTCGCAATAAACGGGAAATTGTGCATGTGGGTCCGGCCCCGGCGTCCGTCCGCGGCCCTGCGTCACCGTGCCAAAGGAAAGCCATGGAATCTTTGCCGCTTTTGGCACCTATGTTAGGAGTTTGGGCAGGGACAGCGGCTCCTTGGGCTTCTAGATTGGAATCATTATGAACGACCGACGCAGCAGCTATGAATACGAGGACTTGCTGGCCTGTGGCCGTGGCGAGCTGTTCGGGGCGGGCAATGCGCAACTGCCGTTGCCGCCGATGCTGATGTTCGACCGCATTGCCGAGATTTCGGAGACCGGCGGCGAGCACGGCAAGGGGATGATCCGCGCCGAACTCGAGGTGAAGCCGGACCTCTGGTTCTTCGGCTGCCACTTCAAGGGCGATCCCGTCATGCCGGGCTGTCTCGGCCTCGATGCGCTGTGGCAGTTGCTCGGCTTCTTCCTCGGCTGGCTCGGCTCGCCCGGCAAGGGCCGCGCGCTCGGCCTCGGGGAACTGAAATTTTCCGGCCAGGTGCTGCCGAGCGTGAAGAAGGTGATCTACGGCATCGAGTTGAAGCGCGTGATGCGCTCCAAGCTGGTGCTCGGCGTCGCCGATGGCTGGCTGTCGGCCGACGGCAATGTCATTTATCGGGCGAGCGACCTCAAGGTCGGCCTGTTCAAGCAGGATGAGATGCCGCAACCGAGCGGCGCTTGAACGTCTGAAAGAGGGAACCGGGTTTGGGAGCGTCCCGCCGGTTCCTGTCGATGCAACATGGCGGCCCGGCGTGGGTTCCAAGGCGGAGAGTGAAGGTCAGTGATGAGGCGCGTCGTCGTTACCGGGATGGGCATCGTTTCGTCCATCGGCAACAACACCCAGGAAGTGCTGGCGAGCCTGCGCGAGGGCAAGTCCGGCATCGTGCGCGCCGACAAATATGCCGAGCTCGGCTTTCGCTGCCAGGTGCATGGCGCGCCGACGCTGGCGCCTGAAGAGGCGGTCGATCGCCGCGCGATGCGGTTCCTCGGCGGCGGCGCGGCATGGAACCACGTCGCGATGGAGCAGGCGATCCGCGACGCCGGGCTCGAGGAGAGCGACGTCTCCAACGAACGCAGCGGCATCATCATGGGCTCGGGCGGGCCTTCGACCCGCGCCATCGTCGAGGCCGCCGACACCGCGCGCACCAAGGGTCCCAAGCGCGTCGGCCCCTTCGCCGTGCCGAAGGCGATGTCCTCGACCGCCTCGGCGACGCTCGCCACCTGGTTCAAGATCAAGGGCGTCAACTATTCGATCTCGTCGGCCTGCGCGACCTCGAACCACTGCATCGGCAATGCCGCGGAGATGATCCAGTACGGCAAGCAGGACGTGATGTTCGCCGGCGGCTGCGAGGAGCTCGACTGGACGCTGTCGGTGCTGTTCGACGCGATGGGCGCGATGTCGTCCGGCTACAACGACACGCCGGAGAA
>JAHCKF010000026.1 GCA_026125925.1 Pseudolabrys sp. | reverse complement strand
CTCGGTGAAATTGTTGCCGCTGAAGTTCGAACGCAGCCAATCCTGGCGGAATTCACCTTTGACCTGGGCCCAGCGGCTGAGCTTGTAGGTCAGGCCCAGCGCGACCATGTAGCGGTCGTCGTCGCGATCCGAGCCCTTGTAGTCGTCGTTGCCGTAGCCGGCCTTGGCGGTGCCGATCAGCCAGCGGCGGAAGGCGTGGTCGTACTGGACCTTGATGTCGCGCGACAGCACGCCGGATACTCCGGCCACGGCCGACTCCTGGACGCCGGACTCCGCAGTGAACTTGACGGTGTTGAGCGCATCCACCGTCCAGATCAACGATGCGTTGCCGACCACGCCACTGAGCTTGTCGAGCCGCGGATCGTCATAGGTGCGCTGGGTGTAGCCGATGCCGGTCTCGCCGGTGAGCAGGCGCGACATCTCGAACGTCGAGCCGACCAGCACGGTCCAGCCTTTGGAGTTGCGCTGGAATCCGGAGGAGTCGGTGGCGAGATCGTGCTTGCGCGTATCGACGCCGCCTTCGATGTAAGGCGTGACACCGGGCGACAGCTCATAGCCGCCGCGCAGCTTGACGCCGTATTGGTCGTAGTTGCGGTCTTCGTTGCTCGCGGTCGTCCCGTCGGTAAATTTGGAATCCTGATAGGAGGTGCGCTCGACGTCGCCCTTCACCGATACGTCGAAGCGATTGAACTTGTGGCCGACGCCGGCCGTGCCGCCGAAAGTGGTGTAGATCGGCAACTTCGCGAGGTCAGCCTGCAGGTTGGGGCTTCCGGGATTGTCGGTGCCGACCACGACGCGGCCGCCAAGATCGAGGCGGGTGTCTCGGGTGACATCGACGCGGCCGTCGATCCGGCCGTTGACGTTAGGCCGGCTGAGCGTCGGCTCGCTGTCGGGTGAATAACCGGTGTAGCTGCCGCGCAGATCGGCGTTGAGTTCGTGACGCGACCAGTTCGACCGCGCCCGCAACTCGGGCTGCACCGAATAGAGCGAGGCGCCCTTGGCGTTCGCACTACTCTGGCCGGGATTGCTGTCGTAGCCGCCGATCAGCTCGACGGCCGGATAGAGCGTGAAGCCGCCGGCATGCACGCCGAGCTGGGCGTAAGGGTCGTCGTCCTCCTCCCGCTTGCGCTTCTTTAGCGGCTTGCGGATGGGCCCGATCTCGACCGGCGGCGCGCCGTCGGCGGAGGCCAGGGCGTTCTTGCCGGATGGAGCGGCCGCCGGCGCGGGAAACGGCATCTGATAGGGCGAGATGGCGGCCGCCGGCGCCTGGTCGGACGATGTCGCCTGCGCGCGGGCGGTGACGCCGGGCTTCCTGGCCGCCTGGGCGCGGGCCTTGGCTTTGGCCTTCTTGCTGTTGGTCGAGTCGAAACCGGTGTCGCCGGCCGCCGACGGCGGTTCCGTGAAGGTCGGCGTCTCGGCGAGCTGCGCCTGTTGTTGCGGCCCGAATTTCTGGAAGGTCTGCGGCTTGCGCGGAATGGCGGCCTTCGGCGCGAACGGGTCGGTCGAATCAGCCGTCACGATCTGGGCGGACGCGGTAGCGCTACCGAGCGCCAGCACGCAGGCGGCCGTCATCAGACCGACCAGCGGGCGGGAGACGGTGTTTCGAGCACGGCGAAAGCGCGGCACGTCCGGACGCATTCCTCTTGGAACCGGCCGCGAAGGGGCGCGCGCACGCGCACCCGCCCGCGGACGGCGGGAAGTGGTTAACGGACGTTAAAGCGCTATGGTTAACGAGGTGTTGAGAGGCCGGACAGCGGGTTACACCCAGCCCTTGAGCTCGCGGGCGACGACGTCGCGGATCACCGCCATGCCCCCGGCCGAATCGTTGAGGCAAGGAATCGCCGCGAAATTCTCGCCGCCGTGCTCCTTGAAGATGCCGGCGTTCTCCATGGCGATCTCTTCCAGGGTCTCCAGGCAGTCCGAGGAGAAGCCGGGCGTGATGATGGCGAGGTTCTTCACGCCCTTCTGCGCCAGCGCCTCGACGGTCTTGTCGGTGTAGGGCTTGAGCCACTCGGCCGGGCCGAAGCGCGACTGGAACGTCATCATCAGTTGCTGCTCGCTCATCTTCAGGCGTTCGCGCAACAGCCGCGCGGTGGCATGGCACTGGCAGTAATAGGGATCGCCCTTGTGCAGGTATTCCTCGGGCATGCCGTGGAACGAGGCGAGGATGACGTCCGGCTTGAAGGGCAGCTTCGCCAGCGAGGCTTCGAGCGAAGTCGCCAGCGCGTCGATATAGACCGGGTTGTCGAAGTACGCGGGCGCGATGCGCACCGCCGGCTGCCAACGCATCTGCATCAAGGCTTCGAATGCCTTGTCAGCGACAGTTGCGGTGGTGGCCGCGGCATATTGCGGATAGAGCGGCACGATCAAAATGCGGTCACAGGCCTGCGCCTGTAGCGCGTCGAGCCGCGATTTGATCGACGGATTGCCGTAACGCATGGCCCAGTCGACGACGATGCGCGCATCGCCGCTCATGTCAGCGGCGAGCTTTTCCGACTGCGAGCGCGTGATGGTTTTCAGGAAGGACTCATTGCGCTCCCTGTTCCAGATCTTGTCGTAGTCGCGCCCTTTGCGGCTCGGCCGGAAGGTCAGAATGATGAGGTTGAGCACCAGCCACCATTTGACCGGGTTCTCCTCGATGACGCGGCGGTCGGACAGGAACTCCTTGAGATAGCGCCGCATCGACCAGTAGTCAGTGGCATCCGGCGTGCCGAGATTGACCAGCAGCACGCCGATGCGGCGCGGCGGTACCTTGGGATGGTCGGGCGGGAGGTGAGGATTCTGGGCGTCGGTCATGTCCCGCTAATCAGCGGGAAATGCGCGAGGGCGTCAAGAGCGCTCACGACCTCTCCCCGCGTGACGGGGGAGAGGATTATCGGCGCCGCCTTGATTGCTCGAGGCGTTAGTCGGCAAGCAGCTTTTTCAGCTCGGCGCCGTATTGCGGGCTCGCCGCGAGAATGGCCGCCCAGCCGGCTTCGTTGGCCGTGGCGACAAACTTGGCCGCGTCGGCGGACGGCAGGGTCAAGACCTCGATCCCGGCGTTAGCCTGTTTATCGGCCTCGGCTTTTCCTTCCGCCACATAGCTCTTCGACTGGTCCTCGAGCCAAGCCATCTGCTCCTTCAGAAAAGCCTGCTGATCCGCATCGAGGGCGCTCCAGCTCTTGAGACTCATGAAGATGCCGGTCTCGACCGCATAGAAACCGGGATCGACACGCACCTTGGTGCGCTCCTGCCAGCCGAGATCGAACACGCCGGCGATCGGCCAGCCGTAGCCATCGATGACGCCGCGCTCGAGCGCCGTATAGACCTCGCCGGGAGCAATGGTCATGGGATTGGCACCGAGCGCTTTGAAGAAGGCATTGTAGACCGGCACCGATCGCAACCGCAGGCCTTTGAAGTCGGCATCGCTCGGCTTCTTCGTCAGATAGATATGATACTGGAGGTGCTGCGCGTCGCGGCCGAGCCAGTAGATCTGCGCCTTGTCCTGATGAATCTTGTTCATCAGGTCGTAGGCGCCGTTCTTGCGCAGTTCAGCTATCGGCTTGGTCGTCAGTGTCAATGCGACGGCTTCGGGCACCAGATTGGCATGAAAGACGCCGGTGGTGTTCGCCAGATCGATCACGCCGCCTTTGAGAGCATTGCCGACCTGAAGCGGCGGCATGGCGTCCGGTCCGCCGAGCAACCTGATTTGCACTTTGCCTTTGCCTTGCGCGTTGACGCGCTCCACGAAAGTCTCGAAATGGCGCGCAAAGAAGTTGCCTTTCGGAAATACCGAAACGGCCTTCAGCGTTACCTCTGCGGCATTGACACCGGTCGTCGCAAAGCCAAGCAAGAGCACCGCCAAGCCCAGCCGGATCCTTCGTGTATTCATCGCCCACTCCATCGTTGTGTTGCGTTCGTCAGTCAGTCGAGCAGTCCGGGTAGCCAGTTGACCACGGCCGGCCAGGCGAACATCAGCCCCAGCACCGCGATTTCGATCACGATGAAGGGAAATGCCGCGCGATAGATTTGCGACAGCGGCGTGCCGCGCGGCGCCGCACCCTGCATGACCATCAGAAGAATGCCGAATGGCGGCGTCAACAGTCCGATCTCGATCGCGACCAGCATCATGAGGCCGAGCCAGATCGTGTCGATATTCGCAGCCGTTGCCAGCGGCATGAAGAACGGCAGCGTCACGAGCATCATCGACACCTGATCGATGACGCAGCCCAGTAGCAGCAGCAAACCCAACATGGCCAGCACCAGCATATCGGGGCTGAGACGAAGATTGCCGATGACCTCCGTGACCCCCGTCGTGACGCCGGAAAACGACAATATCTGCGAAAACGTGGTGGAGGCGGCGATGATGAAAAGAATGGAAACCGATACTTTAGCCGTTTCGAGAAGCGAGGTCTTCAAGGTCTTCAGGCTGAGCGCGCCATAGCACGCCGTGGCGACGAGCGAGGCGACCGCGCCGAGCGCCGAGGCTTCGGTCGGCGTGGCCAGGCCGCTCAGCATGCTGCCGATAACCGCGACGAAGATCAGCGACAGCGGCATCACGTCGCGAATGAAAGGCCAGTAGCGCTCGCGAAAGCCGCCTTCGGAAGAAGTCCGCTCGCGGGGCGCCACATTGGGCCACAGCCAACAGATCGCGAGGATGTACAGGAGGAAACCGAGACTCATCAGCAGACCCGGCACGATGCCGCCAATCAGCAGCTTGGAAATCGAAATTCCGGAGAGGCTGCCCAGCATCACCGCCAGCGCAGATGGCGGAATAAGCACGGCGATGCCGCCGACCGCCATCACAGGGCCGAACGAAAGTGTGGGGCTGTAACCGCGGCGCAGCATGTCCGGAGACAACGTGCCGCCGAGCAGCGCCGTATTGGCGATGGACGAGCCGGACAAGGCGGCGAAGACTGTGCCGCCCGCCAGAGATACGACCGCAAGCCGCGCCGGCACGCGTTGCAAGAGACGATCGATAGCATTGATCGAGCGGTAGGCCACGCCGGTGTGGAACAGGATCTCGCCCATCATCACGAAAAGCGGGATCGGCAGCAGCGCGAACGAGTTTACCGCAACGCCGGTGTTGCGCACGAGCTGTTCCAGCCCGGCTTCGCCACCGAGAAACACCCAGGCACCCGCCAGGTTGACGCCGAAGAAGGCAAGCGTCACCGGCATCCCGATCGCAAACAGCAGGAACAGGGATGAGCCCAGCCCCAATCCGGCGAGCGCCCAGCTCATGGCAGAGCCTCTCGCCCGGCCAGCAAGCGTCCGGCGAACTCAATCGTGCAAAGCGCGAAGCAGAACACGATCGGCGTCGTCAGGTACCACTCGGGGAACACCAGATTCTTGAATACCATCGAGCCGTCGGCATAGCTCCCGAGCAGCACGCGAAGCGCCTCATATAGCAGGATCGCGCAGATGATCAGGCCGGCGCCATCGCAGGTCCGCGCCAAGGCGCGCTGCGCCGACGCAGACAGATTGGTCACGATGATGTCGATGTTGACATGGCCGTGGTGGTGCAACACCCATGGCGCGCCTATGAAGGTCGCAAACGTCAACAGATACTCCGTCACCTCATTGACCCAGGCCAGATTGGCAAGACGAAAACTTCGGGTCGCGATATCCGCGCTCACAAGGACGACGATGGCGCCCAAGAGAAGCGCCGATAACAGGCCGCAAAGATCGAAAATCGTCGTCAGCGCGGACCGGGGATGCGTACGCGAGGGTGAGTTGGCCATACTCGATTTTCCGCGGCGTTTGATCGATCACGCTTTCGACCAATTATTTTAAGCATAAAATAACACGGCGGCAAGCATGTGGCTGCTCTTTCGCCGATCATCTCTTGCTGATTTGGGCGGCGTTGCGATGCCCGCACGAGCAGATGTGAACGCCAGCGGGCTATCCGACCGGCCGCTCGTCGGCGATCACCTTGCCATCATTGGGCAGCGAACCGGGCGCGACCAGCCTCACCTCGCCGCGCAGCTTGGTGACCGACTGCAGCGTCGCGGCGACCGCATCGGCCAGCGCGCCGACCGCGGATCCGGCCTCCGCCATCAGCGTCATGGTGTCCTGTTCAGCGGCACGGCCCACAACCAGTCGCAGGCGCGCGAGTTCCGGATGCCGCGCGGCGACTTCCGCGACCTGCTTCGGATGCACGAACATGCCTTTGATCTTGGCGGTCTGGTCGGCACGCCCCATCCAGCCCTTGATACGGGCATTGGTCCGGCCGCAAGGCGACACGCCGGTCATGATGGCGGACAGATCGCCGGTGGCGAGCCGGATCATCGGATAATCGGGATTGAACGAGGTCACAACCACCTCGCCCACCTCGCCGGCGGCCACCGGATCGCCTGTGCCTGGACGGACGATCTCGAGCAGCACATGCTCGTTGACGATCATTCCCTCCATCGCCTCGCTCTCATAGGCGATGACCCCGAGTTCGGCGGTGGCATAGCATTGCAGCACCGCAACGCCGCGCGAACGCAACTCCTCGCGCAGCGAGCCCGGCAGCGCCGCGCCCGAAACGAGGCCGCGCTTGATCGAGGAGGCGTCCTTGCCCGTCTTGTGCGCCGCATCGAGCAGGATCTTGAGGAAATCCGGCGTGCCGATATAGGCCGACGGCCGGTAATGCGCGATGGCGTCGATCTGCTGCTCGGTATTGCCGACGCCGCCGGGAATCACGGCGCAGCCAA
Organism: Pseudolabrys sp.; assembly: GCA_026125925.1. Next base: position 12,627 of record JAHCKF010000026.1, on the reverse strand, counting down.
GCTTGTGCGCACCCGACTCGAGAATGAAACCGCCGGGCGTCAGGTGATAGGCAAACGAGTTATGGACGATGTCGCCGTCGCGCATCCCAGCGGCAAAGCAGGCGCGCGCCGCGCCCCACCAGTCATCGCCGTGTCCTTCCGGTTCGAAGATCGGACCCGGCGACATCAGCAAGCGTTTCGCCTTGCCCGGCGACGTCACGTTCAAGCCACCGAACGGCGGATGCTCTTTCTGCAGTGCCGCGATGTCGGATTTGCGCATGACCGGCAGCTTCGCCAAGGTCTCCCGCGACGTGACATGCCGGACATCGACGCCAGCCAGATGCTTCGCCCAGCCCGGCGCCTTCATGGCGTGAGCCACAATGGCTGGCAGTCCTCCGAACTGCTCGCGGTCACGCTGCGCAGGTTCGCGGGCTTCGAGGGAGTCTAAGTGGTCAGCCATCGAACAAACTCCGTCATGCCCGGCCTTGTGCCGGGCATCCACGTCTTATTGAACGTCCCACGCTGTAAGACGTGGATGGCCGGGACAAGCCCGGCCATGACGATGATAAGCTTCGGTAAAAGAGGGTCACGCCAGCCACCTCTTCCGCCGGCGGTAGTGCTTGCCTTCGCGGAAGGACTTGCGGCGGCCTTCGGAAATGCCGAGGTAGAATTCCTTGACGTCGGCGTTCTCCGACAGCGACTTCGCCGCGCCGTCCATCACCACGCGGCCGTTTTCCAGAATATAGCCGTAGTCGGCATAGCGCAGCGCCATGTTGGTGTTCTGCTCGGCGAGCAAAAACGACACCCCTTCATTGACATTGAGGTTCTTGACGATGCTGAAGATCTCCTCGACGACCTGCGGCGCCAATCCCATTGATGGCTCGTCGAGCAGGATCATCTTCGGCTTCGCCATCATCGCGCGCCCCACCGCGCACATCTGCTGCTCGCCGCCCGACGTATAGCCTGCCATCGAATTCTTACGTTCCGCCAGGCGCGGGAAATAGGCGTAGACCTTTTCCATATCGCGTTTGATGGCGGCGCCACCGTCGCGCCGGGTGAAGGCGCCGGTCAGCAGATTCTCTTCGATGGTGAGATGGCCGAAGCAGTGCCGGCCCTCCATGACCTGGATGCAGCCGCGCCGAACCAGATCGTTGGGCGACTGGTCCTGAACCTCGGCGCCGTCGAATATGATGGAACCCTTCGTAACGTCGCCGCGCTCGGCGTGCAGCAGATTGGAAATCGCCTTCAGCGTCGTCGTCTTGCCGGCGCCATTGGCACCCAGCAACGCGACGATGCCGCCCTTTGGCACCTCGAGCGACACCCCTTTCAACACAAGGATGACGTGATCGTAGATCACCTCGATGTTTTTGACGGCGAGGATGGTCTGCGTCGCGGGGGTGGGCACTGTGTTTTCGGCGATCGACATGGGGCTTCCCGAGAGGAGCCCTCATCCTGAGGCGGCGCGATAGCGCCGTCTCGACGGATGAGGGGGTTACTCAGTGGCCTCGCCCTGAGACGCGCCTGACGGCGCTCCTCAGGACGAGGATCTCTCTTGTTACGACGACTTGTCGCAAGGCTCCGTGCGCTTCGGCCAGCCGGTATTGGATTCGACGTAGGCCTTGGCCGACGACTCGATCAGCGGACGCACCTTGTCCTTGATCGGCTCCATCCAATCCGATGACTTCACCCACTTCGTGCCGTCCCAGGTCGCCATGAAGACCTTGTGATGGCCGTTATGGTCGGTGCAGGAAGTGCGCACCGGCGCGGCAAAGCCCGCGGCGCCCATCTCCTTGAGACGCGCCTCGGTGATGTTGAGTTGCTCGAGACCACGCCGCACGTCTTCGCCGGTCACGGCCTTCTTACCCGTGATCTGCTGCGCGGTGCGGATCGCCTCGGCGATCAGCATCGAGTTGTAAACGCCGCGGTTATAGAGGTTCTCGCCGACCTTTTCCTTCTGAACCTGGCTCTTGCCCTTGTCGACCACGAACTTCTGGATGTCCTTGATCACCGGGAAGTCGGTGCCCACGGCGTGGAAGTCCAGCGACGAATAGCCCTTGGCGCCGTCGCCGGCCGGCCGCGCGTCGTCATCACCGCCCGACCACCAGACGCCGATGAGCTTGTTCATCGGGAAGTTGATCTTGGCGGCTTCCTTGACGGCCGTCGGGTTCATGGCGCCCCAGCCCTGCAGGTAGATCCAGTCCGGACGATCGCGGCGCACGTTGAGCCACAACGACGACTGGTTCTGCATCTCCGAAGCCGGCACCGGGTAAAGCTTCAGCTCGAAGCCGTATTCCTTGGCCAGCGCCTCGAGCAGCGGGATCGGCTCCTTGCCGTAGGGCGCGTCGAGATGGACGAGACCGAGCTTCTTGCCCTTGAGCTTGTCGAAGCCGCCTTCCTTCTGCGCCGCATACTTCACGAACACCGAGGCGCCGTCCCAGTAGGTGACCGGCGGGTTGAACACCCACGGGAAGTGGTCGCCATCGGCCGACGCCGACAGACCGTAGGCCATCGACAGCACCGGGATCTTGTCGACCGCGGCCTTGGGGATGAGCTGCAGCGTGATACCCGTCGAATACGGGTTGGTGACGACCGGCTTCTTGCTCTTGGTCGACTCGTAGCACTCGACGCCCTTCTTGGTGTCGTAACCGGTTTCGCATTCCTCGATCTGCAGCTTGACGCCGCCGATGCCACCGTCACGCTCGTTGAGCATGGTGAGGTAGTCCGACATGCCATTGGCGATTGGGATGCCGGAACCGGCGAACGGGCCGGTACGATAGGTGAACAGCGGTACGTAGATAGAGTCCTGCGCCTGCACGGGGCGCGCGTCGAAGGCGCCGCCGATCAACGCCGCAATGGCAGCGCCGAGTACGAGATGCTTCTTCCGCATCGTCTTCCCTCCTTTGTTTCCCTCCGAGGCCCGCAGCGACTGCCGCGGCTCGACTTATTGGCCCCGGATGGGGCTGTTTCCGGCCCCGTTCCGGGGCGGAATTGAAAACGAGTGTGCGCCTTCAGTACGGGAAAGGCCACACCCGCAATTTCTGCTTTCCGATCTGCCAGAGTCGCGCCAGACCGTGCGGCTCGACGATCAGGAAACCGACGATCAGCGCGCCGACAATGATGAAGGTCAGATGTTCGACCGTCGCTGCATGTAGCGGCATTCCCAGTTCCGCCGGCACGATGCGCAGGATGATGGGCAGAATGTAGATCAGGGCCGCGCCGAAGAACGAGCCGATCAGGCTGCCCAGCCCGCCGATAATGACCATGAACAGGATCGTGAAACTCTGGTTGATGTTGAACACCTCGGCCTCGGCGCCGCCATACCAAAGGAACACCATCATCGCGCCGGCCACGCCGCAATAGAACGACGACACGGCGAAGGCCAAGAGCTTGGTGTTGAGCAGGCGGATGCCGATCAGCTCGGCCGCGATGTCCATGTCGCGCACCGCCATCCACATGCGTCCGATACGGCCGCGGATGAGGTTGGAAGCGAGCCAGGTCATAGCGATGACGATCGCCAGCACGATCATATAGCGCATCACCGGCGTCGAATTAGGCCCGGTGATCGGAATATCGAACAGAGTTCGCTGCGGCACCTCGATTGCGCCGGAAACGTTGTCGTTGAACAGCCAGGGCACGCGGATGAAGCACCATGACAGAAAGAACTGCGCCGCCAACGTCGCGACCGCGAGATAGAAGCCCTTGATGCGCAATGACGGCAGGCCGAACAGTACGCCGACCGCGGCCGAGAAGAAGCCCGAAGCGACGATCCAGATGATGATGTTCACGTCCGGAAAAATCGACGTCAGCTTGTAGCAGGCATAAGCGCCGACGCCCATGAAGGCGCCGGTGCCGAGTGACAACAGCCCGGTGTAGCCGGTGAGCAAGTTGAGCCCAATGGTGGCAAGCGCGAACACCATGAACGGAATCATCACCGCCTGCAGCAGAAAATCGCTGCCAAACAGTGGAATGACGACGGCGGCGATGAACACGATGACGCCGATGCCGATCCGATCCTGCAGGATCGGGAACACCGCCATGTCCTTGCGGTAGTCGGTTTTGAACTGGCCGGCCTCGCGGTACAGCATGACTACTCTTTCTCGACCATGATCTTATCCGAAAACCGGCATCCACTTTTCGGGATCATGGTCATATCCGTTCGATGATCTTCTCGCCGAACAGGCCTTGCGGCCGGTACAGCAGGAACAGGAGCGCGATGAAGTAGGCCAGCCAGCTTTCGATGCCGGAGCCGAGCAGCGGTCCCCAGTAGAATTCGCCGAGCTTCTCGCCGATGCCGATGATGAGACCGCCGACGATGGCACCCGGGATCGAGGTGAAGCCGCCAAGGATCAGCACCGGCAGCGCCTTGAGCGCGATGATCTGCAGCGCGAACGACACTTCCGAACGCGCGCCCCACATGATGCCGGTCGCCAACGCCACGACGCCGGCGGCGAACCAGACGATGACCCATATCTGGTTGAGCGATATGCCGACCGACAGCGCCGCCTTGTGACTGTCTGCAACGGCGCGCAGCGCCCGCCCGATGCGCGTCTTCTGGAAGAACACCGCGAGCGAGGCAACCATGACCGACGCGATGATGGTGGCGGCGATATCGATCTTCTGCAGCGACACGAAGCCGCCGAGCATATTGACGTCGATGGTGCCTTTCGGCAGGCCGAGCTCACCGGCGATCATCACTTTCGGATTGCCGCCGAACACCAGTTCACCGAGGCCGATGAGGAAGTAGGTGAGCCCGAACGTCGCCATGAACAGAATGATGTCGGGCTGGTTGACCAAGGGCCGAAGCATCAGCCGCTCGACGCCGACCGCGAGCGCGAACATCACCGCGATGGTGAGGGCCAGTGCGATGTAGGCGGGCACGCCCTTCTCGTAGAGGCCGACCAAAGTGAGCGCGGCGAACACCACCATGATGCCCTGAGCGAAGTTGAACACGCCGGAGGCCTTGAAGATCAGCACGAAGCCGAGCGCGATCAGCGCGTAGAGCACGCCGGCGACGAGTCCGTCCCACAAGGTCTGCACGAGCAGGTCCGGCGCCGCGCCCATCTGCACGAAGGGATCGATGAATATCTGGTAGAGGACGTTCATCCGTGCACCATCCTCAATGCGCCACGCCGAGATAGGCGTCGATCACCGCCTGGTCGTTCATGACCTCGGCCGGCGTGCCGTCGGCGATCTTGATGCCGTGGTCGAGCACGACGACCCGGTCCGACAGATCCATGACCACGCCCATGTCATGCTCGATCAGCGCGATCGTCGTGCCGTAGTAGTCGTTGACGTCGAGGATGAAGCGCGACATGTCCTCTTTCTCCTCGAGGTTCATGCCGGCCATCGGCTCGTCGAGCAGCAGCAGCTCCGGCTCCATGGCGAGTGCGCGGCCGAGTTCGACGCGCTTCTGCAGGCCGTACGGCAGGCGGCCGACGGGGGTGCGGCGGATGTCCTGGATCTTGAGGAAATCGATGATCTCTTCGACGAAGCGGCGGTGCTCGACCTCTTCGCGCACCGCCGGGCCGTGGCGGAAGATCTGCCAGAAGAAGTTGACGTTCATCTTCAGCGTGCGGCCGGCCATGATGTTGTCGAGCGCCGACATGCCGCGAAACAGCGCCACGTTCTGGAAGGTGCGGGCGATACCGCCGGAGGCGGCCTCGTAGGGACGCATGCGCCTGCGCGTCTGGCCCTTGAAGGTGATGCGGCCCTGTTGCGGGTGATAGAAGCCGTTGATGACGTTGAGCATCGACGTCTTGCCGGCGCCGTTCGGCCCGATGATGGCGCGGATTTCCCCCTGGCGAATGTCGAACGACACGTCGCTGATCGCCTTGACGCCGCCGAAGGACAGCGACACGTCTTCAACCGACAAGAGGACGTCGCCGACGCGGGCTTTCGGTGCGGTGTCGGGGGCCCTCATGCCACCTTCCTCACGCTCGGCACCGGTTCAACCTTCATGTCACGGATCTTGACGCGGGCACTGATGACGCCCTTGCGGCCGTCCTCGAAGGTCACTTCGGTGGAAATGTCGGCTTCGGGCGAGCCGTCATAGAGCCCGTTGATCAGCGGCGCGTAACGTTCGGCGACGAAACCGCGCCTCACCTTCTGCGTGCGCGTCAGTTCGCCGTCGTCGGCGTCGAGCTCCTTGTGCAGCACGAGGAAACGCCTGATCTGCGCGCCGGCCATCATCGGATCCGCGGCCAGCGAGCGGTTCACCTCGGCGACGTTCTTTTCCAGCATGTCGTAGACCAGCGGATGGCCGGCAAGCTCCTGATACGACGCGTAGGCGACGTTGTTGCGCTCGGCCCAGGAGCCGACCGCGGTGAGGTCGATGTTGAGCATCGCCGTCACGAAATCGCGGCCGTCGCCATAGGCCACCGCCTCGCGGATGTTGGGAAAGAACTTGAGCTTGTTCTCGATGTATTTCGGCGCGAACAACGTGCCGTCCTTGAGCTTGCCGACGTCCTTGGCGCGATCGATGATCTTGAGCTGGCCGGTTTTCGTGTCGAAGAAGCCGGCATCGCCGGTCTTTACGTAGCCGTCCGGCGTCATCACCTCGGCGGTCTTGGCCTCGTCCCTGAAATAGCCGGTGAACATGCCGGGCGAACGGAACAACACCTCGCCGCTGTCGGCGATCTTGATGTCGACGTTCGGACAGGCCGGGCCGACCGTGTCCGAATAGATCGCACCGTCCGGCTGCGCGGTGACATAGAGGAAGGCTTCGGTCTGGCCGTAGAGCTGCTTCAGGTTCAGCCCGATTGATCGATAGAAGGCGAACAGGTCGGGTCCGATCGCTTCCCCGGCGGTATACGCCGTGCGCACGCGCGAGAAGCCGAGCACGTTCTTCAGCGGCCCGTACACGAGGAGATTGCCGATGCCATAGAGGATGCGGCCCGTGAGCGGCACCTTCTCGCCGTTGAGGATGCGCTCGCCATACCGGCGCGCCACGCCGATGAAATAGTGGAAGACTTTCCGCTTGAGCGGGCTGGCGTCTTCCATGCGGATCATGACGCGGGTGAGCAGCGCCTCGAGGGTGCGGGGCGGGGCGAAGTAGAATGTAGGTCCGATTTCCCGCAGGTCGGCCATCGCGGTATCGGCGTTTTCCGGGCAGGCGGTGCAGAAACCGGCCACAAGCCCTTGCGCGAAATTGAGATAATGGTCGCCGACCCAGGCCAGCGGCAAATAGGCCAGCGCCACGTCGTTCTCGGTGAGATGGTCGAAATTGACCGTATCGGTCGCCGCGGCGATCGACCGCTCGCCCGACAGCACGACACCCTTGGACTGCCCGGTGGTCCCGGAGGTATAGAGGATGATCGACGGATCGGCGCCCTTGGTCGCGGCGATCTCGCCATCGAGCCAACTGCCAAGTTTGGCGTCGGCGGCCAGCGCCTGGCGGCCGTCGGCGATGACGTCCTCCATGGAACGCAGGCGGGCGTGGTCGTAATCGCGCAGGCCCCGCGGCTCGTCGTAGAACATCCACTCGAGTTGCGGCAGGCGGTCCAGAACCGACTGGATCTTGTCGACCTGCTCCTGGTCCTCGACAGCGGCGAAGCGCACATCGGCGTGCTTAAGCACAAAGGCCAGTTCGTCGGCGACCGCGTCGGCGTAGACCGGCACCGGAATGGCGCCGAGCGACTGCACCGCCAGGATCGACCAGTAGAGCTTCGGCCGGTTGGAGCCGACAATGGCGACGGTCTCGCCGCGCTTCAAACCGAGCCGCGACAGACCGACCGCATAGGCGCGCACAATCTCGGCCGTTTCCGCCCAGGTCCAGCTTTGCCAGATGCCGAGATCCTTGTGCCGCATGGCCGGCCGTGCCGCGAAATCGCGGGCATTGCGGAACAGCAGCTTCGGAAACGTGTCCGCGCGCGCGGCGGCAGTGGACGCCACAGCTATATCCTCCCGGTAACCGGACGCTGTTCGCGCCGGCCGTTTCCCCTCGCCGCCCTTTCAAGGGCGGTCTTGCTTAGCGTCGATAAGAGATCACCGTCATAGCACGGTCAAGCTCGACCTCTTTGCCGCGGATTGCGGTATGCCGGTAACCCCTTCACCGGACTGACGAAGCCGGCGGATCAACCTGCGTTATCGCACCCACGCCGGGCAGTTTGATGTTTGCACAGCGCGCCGCAACAGGCCGCTTGACAGACAGACCCCACCCTTGTTCCCTAGGTCTGCCGGGATATCGGCAATTTCCGCATCGCACAAAATCTGCACGCCCCGCGGACGCATTATGCGCCGTAACGGGAGAGCCGTTCCGTATCGAGAACGGTGATGCCGCCGTGCTCGATGCGCAGCAGTCCTTTCTTTTCCAGGATCTGCAAACTCTTGTTGGCCATCTGCCGCGACAGGCCCGACAGCAGGCCGGCTTCTTCCTGCGATATCTCCAGATGCGGCACGGGATCGTGGTACAGCACCGGATTAAACAACCACGCGATGCTGCGCGCCAGCCGCGCCGGCGCGTCGAGACTGCGATCATATTCAACGAAGGCGATGAACTGGCCGAGCCGTTCGTTGAGCTGCCGCACCAGAAAGCGGTTGAAGCCGACGCTGTTCTCGAACAGCCACATGAAGGTGCCGCGCTCCATCAACGCCAGCCGCGTGTCGCGCAGCACGACGAGATCGTATTGCCGCGCCTCGTTCTTGAGCACGGTGCCTTCGCCGAACCAGCCGCCGGTGCGGATGCCGGCGAGCGTCACGGCTTTGCCCGAGCGCGATACGGCCGCGATCTTCAGGAGGCCTTCGGAAACGCCGGTCCAGGAGTCGAGCCGGTCGCCGCGATGAAAAACGTAAGTGCCCTTGGCGTAGGACTTCTCGATGATGCCCCGGCGCGCGCGCTCGAACTCCTGGTCCGGCAAATCATGCGACCAGAACGCGATGCGCCGCAGATGATCGCCCGAGATCACGAAGCCCTGTCCTTACGTCAACCGAGCCGCCGGCTCGTGTCCCGCGGAGTATGGCCTCGATCAAGGTGCGGACCAAGCATCCGAGAGTGGCACCCGCGATCGCGCTATTCCGCCGCTTTCAGATAGGCGGCGGCGCCGGAGCCGAACTGCTCCCACAGGCCCTTCTCCTCGGCCCTGGCGGTCTTGAGGCTGCGTGCCTTCACCGGGCCGTAGCCGCGGATCTTCTCCGGAATCGAGGCAATCGCCACCGCCGTCGGATAATTGGCCGGCGTCAGGTCGGCGATGAGGCGGTCGAGCTTGTCCAGGTATTCCCGCACCAAGGCCCGCTCGGTCCGACGCTCTTCGGTGTAGCCGAACGGATCGAGCGGCGTGCCGCGCAGGAATTTGAATTTCGCCAGAACGCCGAAAGCCTTGAGCATCCACGGTCCGAACGACATCTTCTTCGGCTCTCCGGTCGCCGGATCCATCTTGGCGAGGATGGGCGGCGCCAGGTGAAATTCGAAATGCAGGTTGCCCGGCGCGAACTGGCCCTTCACCCGGTCGATGAAGCCGGTGTCGGTATAGAGACGCGCGACTTCGTATTCGTCCTTGTAGGCCATCAGCTTGAACAGATAGCGCGCCACGGCTTCCGACAGCGCAGTCTGGCCCGGCGCCTTCTCGGCTTCGGCGGCGACGACCTTGGCGACGGCGGCGCGATAGCGCGCAGCATAGCGGGCGCTCTGATAATCGGTCAGGAAGGCGACCCGGCGATCGACGGTCTCGGTAAAGCTCTGCGACAGCTTCAGCGAGTCATTGGCCTCGGCCGGCGGCGGCGCGATCAGCGCCTCGAGCGCGGCCGGATCGACAGCCGCGCGGCGGCCATAGCGGAAGGCCTGTATGTTCATCGTCACGGCTTCGCCGTTCATCTCGATCGCCTTCTCGACCGCCTCCGGCGACAGCGGCAGCGCGCCGTTCTGGTAGGCATAGCCGAGCATGAACATATTGGCGCCGATCGAATTGCCGAGCAGCGCCGTGGCCAGGCGCGAGGCATCGACGAAATGGCTGTTGCCCTGCCCCGCCGCCGTCGTGATGGCGCGTTTGAGGCGTTCGGTCGGCAGCGAGAAGTCGGCATTGCGGGTGAAATCGCCGGGCAGGAATTCCGCGGTGTTGACGATCATCCGCGTATTGCCGGGCTTGGCGGCGCTCAAGACCTTCTTGTTGCCGGCCACGACGATGTCGCCGCCGAGCACGAGATCGGCCTGCGCCGCGGCGACGCGGATGGCATGAATGTCGTCGGGGTTATTGGCAATGCGAATGTGGCTGTAGACCGCGCCGCCCTTCTGGGCGAGGCCGGCCATGTCGATGATGCCGACACCCTTGCCCTCCAGATGCGCCGCCATGCCGATGATGGCGCCGATGGTGACGATGCCGGTGCCGCCGACGCCGGTGACGATGATGCCGTAGGGATGATTGATCAGCGGCACCGAGGCCGCCGGCAGCGGTGCCCAGTCGGCCGGTTCGGCGATGGCATCGGCCTTCTTCGGCTTGGCGCCGTGCACCGTCACGAAAGACGGGCAGAAGCCCTTCACGCAGGAGAAGTCCTTGTTGCAGCTCGACTGATCGATGGTGCGCTTGCGGCCCCATTCGGTGGTGAGCGGCTGCACCGAGACGCAATTCGATTTCACGCCGCAATCGCCGCAGCCTTCGCAGACGAGATCATTGATGACGACGCGCTTGTCGGGATCGGGGAACGTGCCGCGCTTGCGGCGGCGGCGTTTCTCGGCGGCGCAGGTCTGATCGTAGATCAGCACGGTCGTGCCGGGCACCTCGGCCAGCTCTCTCTGCAGCAGGTCGAGTTCGTCGCGGTGATGCAGCGTCAGGCCTTTCGGCCACGGCGTGTCCTTGGGATATTTCCACGGCTCGTCGGAGACGACGACGACGCGCCTGGCGCCTTCGGCCGCAACCTGCGCCGCGATCTGCGGCACCGTCAGCCCGCCTTCGTGGTGCTGACCGCCGGTCATCGCCACCGCGTCGTTGTAGAGGATCTTGTAGGTCATGTTCACGCCGGAGGCGATCGCGGCGCGAATGGCGAGATAGCCGGAGTGATTGTAGGTGCCGTCGCCGAGGTTCTGGAACACGTGATCGCGCTTACTGAACGGCGCCTCGCCGATCCAGTTGACGCCCTCGCCGCCCATCTGCGTGAAGCCAAGCGTCTTGCGGTCCATCCACTGCGCCATGAAGTGGCAGCCGATGCCGGCATAGGCGCGCGAGCCTTCGGGCACGCGGGTCGAGGTGTTGTGCGGGCAGCCGGAACAGAAATACGGAATGCGCAACGCGACGTCGGTGGTTTCGGCGAGCTTGCCCTGCGCCGCCTTGAGCCGCGACACGGCCGCCGACAATTCTTCGTTGGCACCGTGCTTCAAGAGCCGCTCGCCGATGACGATGGCGACATCATTGGCATCGAGCGCGCCCTTGACCGGGAACAGCCAGTTGCCCTGCTCGTCCTTCTTGCCGATGCAGACCGGTTGGTTGGGCGCGCCGTAGAGTTCTTCGCGCACCTGCACTTCGATCAGCGAACGCTTTTCCTCGACGACGATGATGAGATCGAGGCCTTTGGCGAAATCGAGCAGTTCCTCACGCGGGATCGGCCATGGGCAGCCGATCTTGAACAGGCGCACGCCGAGGTCGTTGCACTTGATCTCGTCGAGGCCGAGTTCGTCGAAAGCCTGGCGGACGTCGAGATAGGATTTGCCGGTGGTGATGATACCGACCCGCGGCGTGCGGCCGCCCGAGGTGATCATCTTGTTGATCTTGTTGGCGCGCACGAAAGCGAGCATGGCGTCGCGCTTGTAGTCGTGCAGCCGCGCTTCCTGGCCGAGGATGGTGTCGGCGAGACGGACGTTGAGGCCACCCTCCGGCATGACGAAATCGGTCGGCGTCACGATCTGCAGCCGGTCGAGGCTGCCGTCGATGACGCCGGTCGACTCGACGGTCTCATGCATGCATTTGAGCGCCGTCCACACGCCGGCGAAGCGCGACATCGCCCAGCCGAACTGGGCGTAATCAACGATCTCCTGAACGCCGGCCGGGTTCAGGATCGGCATCATGACGTCGACGAAATGGAATTCGGATTGGTGCGCCGTGGTCGAGGATTCGGCGGTGTGGTCGTCGCCCATCAGCGCCAGCACGCCGCCGTGCTTTGAGGTGCCGGCGAGATTGGCGTGGCGGAAGACGTCGCCGGAGCGATCGACGCCCGGGCCCTTGCCGTACCACATGCCGAAGACGCCATCGAACTTGCCCTCGCCGCGCAGTTCGGCCTGCTGCGTGCCCCACAACGCGGTGGCGGCGAGTTCCTCGTTGAGGCCGGGAAGGAACTTGACGTCGGCGGCGGCGAGTTGCCGGCCGGCGCGCATGAACTGCTGGTCGAGGCCGCCGAGCGGCGAGCCGCGATAACCGGTCAGATAGCCGCCCGTGTTGAGGCCGGCGCGACGATCGCGCTCCTTCTGCATCAGGATGGCGCGGATCAGGGCTTGATAGCCCGTCACCAGGACGTGTGACTGGTTCAGGTCGTATTTATCGTCGAGGCTGACCGGTCGGAGCGTCATCGAATAGCCTCCCGCCGGGCCCAGTGCCCAAAAAGAATTGGCCGACTAAGAATTGGCCCACGCCAAATTTTTGCCTGCACGATACGACCCCGGCCCCGCTCGGCATTCATATAGGCACTTGATGCCGTAGGCAAAACCGGTGGCAAAAGCCTACCCCCCGA
>JAHCKF010000259.1 GCA_026125925.1 Pseudolabrys sp. | reverse complement strand
CGCGATAGTCCTTGATGATGTCATGGCCGCCGACCGTGATGGTGCCGGTCGAGGGGCGCAGGATGCCGCAGATGATGCCGATCAGCGTGGTCTTGCCGGCGCCATTGGGGCCGAGCAGCGCGAAGATCTCCCCGGCATAGATGTCGAGGTTGATGGTCTTCAGCGCCTGGAAGCCGGTGTCGTAGGTCTTCGACAGATTGTTGATCGAAATGATCGTCGGCATGAATGAATGCGGGCTGGGGGCGGATGGGAGCCAGAGGCATATAGGCGGACGGGCGGCGGCCCGCCAGTCGGGTCCGGCGACTATCCCGGAAAAAGTGGCCGGAATATGCGTGGAGCTTTATGTGTCGCGTTTTTCGATCAAGAAGTCGATAAAGGCGCGCATTTTCGCCGGCATCTGCGAGCGCGTCGGCAGATAGAGATTGAAGCCCGGCACCGGTGGACACCACGGCGCCAGCACGCGGACGAGCGAGCCGTCCGCGATATGCGGGCGCAGCGCTGGCTCGATGTGCATCACGAGTCCGACGCCCGTGAGCGCGGCGCGGATCATCGCCTCGTCGTCATTGGTGGTGAAGCTGCCGTGCGGCTCGACTTCGATGTCCCGCTGCGGACGGGCTGGATCGGTGAATTCCCAGCGATAGATTGCGCCGCTTGAAGCGTGGCGGAAGCGAATGCAGTTATGGTCCGCGAGTTCGGCCGGGGCCTGCGGGATGGGATGCACCGCGAAATAAGCGGGCGAGCCCGCCACGGCGAAGCTGAAGTCGGTGCAGAGCGGCACCGCGATCATGCTGGCGGCCACGCTCTCGCGTAGCCTGATGCCGGCGTCGCAGCCCTCATGGACAATGTCGCCAAGACCGTCGTCCATCACGAGTTCGACTCGGATTGCAGGATAGCGCCGGCCGAATTCGGCAAGATGCGGTTCGATCAGCACTCGCGAGGCGAGCCGCGATGTGTTGATGCGGATCTCTCCGGCCGGCCGGTCTTGCCCGGCGCCGACCGCGCCGATCGCCTGATCGATCAAAGCAAGGCCGGGGTCGATCTGCTCCAGAAGGCGGCGGCCTTCCTCGGTCAACGAGATCGAACGGGTCGAGCGGTTGAGCAGCCGGGCATCGAGCCTCCGTTCGAGCGCGCGGACGGTCTGGGAGAGGGCCGACGGCGAAACGCCCATGACGGACGCTGCGCGGGTAAAACTGCCTTCGCGCGCCACCTGACTGAAGGCCGCGATGGCGGGCAGCAGGGTCCGGTCCAAATCCTCACCATGAAGCCTGACTTCAAAGTGTTTGAAGATTATCTGGATTTTTCAACGTAGTCCAACCGGCCAAAGTGGGCAGGCGTCGTGATGGCGCAGGCAGTCAACCCGAGCCCAGAGGTGCAACGATGAGCAGGATGTCTCCGGAGCGCATGGAAAAAGCCTTCGCGCAGCTCAAGACCATTTCCAAAGAAGACTACGAAAAGGTCAAAGGTCTCGCCGGCATCGTACGGCCGCTGCGCAGCGTCATCTTTAAGACCCCCGACGACTACGGAGTGAAGGGATGGCACGATCTCGTCATCCCGTCCGACGACGGCACGCCGCTCGAGGCCTGGTACATTCCGGCCAAAGGCAAGCCGAGCGACAAGCTCATCATCTTTAACCACGCGCTGCCGATGTGCCGTGCCGGCTTTCCTGGCCATCTCGGCGAGCCTTGGAGCATGTATGACGCGGTCGAGATCGACTTCGTTATCCAGTACAAGCATCTGACCGACGCCGGCTACAACGTGCTGACCTATGACATCCGCAACCACGGCAACAGCGGCGCGGCCAACAACGGCCTCAGCGGCATCGGCCAGTGGGAATGGCGCGACTGCGTCGGCGTCAAGCAATTCGTCGACAGCCATCCCGAACTCGGCAAGATGACGGTCGGTCTCTACAGCCAGTGCATGGGCGGTAACTCGCAATACCATGCGATCCACCGCCGGCCCGATCTCTTCAAAAACGTGCGCTGCATGGTGAGTCCGATGGTGGTGTCGATGGCCGCGATCTACGATGCCTTCTCCGAATTGCAGGGCGTACGCCAGTATCAGGAACTGATCGATCTCGAACTGCTGAAGATGGGCGCCTTCGTCGCCGCCGAGATGACGCCGCATCTGTGGGCATCAAGCGTCAAGATGCCCGTTCTGATGGTGCAAGTGCTGGAGGATGCCTGGACGCGCAATCCGGAAGATGCGCAGAAGACTTTCGACCTGCTCGGCAGCAACGAGAAGCAACTGCTCTGGATCGAAGGCACGACGCGGCGCTTCAAGGACGGCTACAACTACTTCGGCCGCTATCCGGAGAAGATCATCCCGTTCATCGACAAACACATGAAGTAACGTGCGGCGAGATTAAACGGCGAGGTTCGGCAGTGCGGCGAGGCTCGCGATGACGCGCTCGGCCTTGCCGTATTCGTCCGGGTTGCCGGCGCGGTTGATCCAGACCGGCCGGAAGCCGGCATGGGCGGCCCCCATCACGTCCCAGCGATTCGACGAGACGAACACCACCTCGGCGTGACGGCATTTGAAGAAATCTGTCACCAGGTCGTAGACCTCCGGCCGCGGCTTGAACATTTTTAGCGTGTCGACCGAGAGCACGGCGTCGAGCAGCTCGCCGAGACCGGCGGCTTCCACCGCGCCCTCGAGCATGGCCGGCGAGCCGTTCGACAGGATGCCGGTGCGGTGGCCGGCGTCGCGCAGGCGGCGCAGCGTGTCTTTCGCGTCCGGGAAGGCGCCGAGCTTGAAATAGGCGTCCATCAGTTGCGGGCGCAGCGCCTTGTCGACCGAGGGAAAACGCGCCAGCGCGAAGTCGAGCGCGTTGCCGGTCAGCGCCCAGAAATCCTGGTACTGGCCGGACAGCGTCAGCGTCCAGGAATATTCGAGCTGCTTGACGCGCCAGAGGTCCGACATGCGGTCGGCGTCGGGGCCGATCCGGTCGCGGTACTGGCCGATGGCGGAGTGGACGTCGAACAGCGTGCCATAGGCATCGAACACGTAAATGGCGGCAGGCATTATGCTAGGCTCCTCGCGCAAGGCGCGGTAGTGGCGCGGTAGTGGCGCGGCAGTGTTGCAGATGCGGAGCGCCGCGCAAAGGGACGGACGCGGGAGTGCGGCATGGCGAATGCGCAAGGCTGGTCGAAGACTTCCTGGTCGACGACTTCCTGGTCGAAGACCTGGACCTTCTATGACGGCGATTGGCACGAGGGAAACCTGCCGGTCTGGGGCGTGCGCACCCATGCGATCTGGCTCGGCTCCTCGGTGTTCGACGGCGCGCGCGCCTTCGAGGGCGTGACGCCGGACCTCGACCTGCATTGCGCGCGGGTCAATGCGTCCGCCAAGACGATGTTCCTGAAGCCCGTTGTCGCCACCGAGCAGTGGGTCGGCCTGGTGCGGGACGGCATCAAGCGTTTTCCCAAGGACACGCCGCTCTATATCCGGCCGATGTACTGGGCCGAGCGCGCAAGCCCGATGTCGCTGCCGCCGGACGCGGAATCGACCCGCTGGTGCCTCACGCTCTACGAGGTGCCGATGAAGACGCCGGACGGCTTCTCGGTGACGCTGTCGCCGTTCAGGAGGCCGCTGCCGGAGACCGCGCCGGTCGACGCCAAGGCCGGCTGCCTCTATCCCAACAATGCGCGGGCGATGATGGAGGCGCGTTCGCGCGGCTTCGACAACTGCATCGTCTGCGACGCGGTCGGCAATGTCGCCGAGCTTGCCAATTCCAATGTGTTCATGGCGAAGGACGGCGTGGTGCTGACGCCGATCCCGAACGGCACGTTTCTCAACGGCATCACCCGCCAGCGCACCATCGCGCTGTTGCGCGCGGCCGGCATCGCGGTGATCGAGACGGTGCTGAAGTACAAGGACTTCGAGCAGGCGGATGAAATCTTCGCCAGCGGCAATGCCTCGAAGGTCGTCACCGTCAACCGGATCGGCGAGCGGTCATTGCAGCCGGGGCCGCTGTTCCGCAAGGCGCGCGAACTCTATTGGGAGTTTGCGCATTCTTAGTGTCCACTTTTTACTCCGCTCATTCCCGCGCAAGCGGGAATCCATTTTCCTTTCGACCGGATCCCCGCTTTCGCGGGGATGAACGGAGAGTAGGGCGAAGCCTTTACGGCGGCGCTTGCGTAAGAAGCTCTTTCACGTTGCGGCCGCGGATGTCGTAGACCGTGGCGTAAGTCACGCCGGCGCGGTCCACTTTCGCCAGCACCGGCGCGTCGAGCCTCGCGCAATAGAATTCGCCGAGCGCCATCACGAAATCGGCGCCCCTGGGATCCCAGGTCAGTTCGAAACCGTCGCCGAGCGCGATGCGCGCTGGCGGATGCGGGCCGCACACCGCGACCTTCCAGCGCCGGCCTTGCGGGGGCTTCTCGCCGGTCGTCACGATCCAGCCGCGTAGCGCCTCGCCGGCCTGTTTGAACGACAGGCCCCAGTAATCGATCATGTAGTCCTTGCGCGCGCCGCGCTCGCCGCCGGCGAGGAGATTGAAATAGGTGTATTCGTAAGGGTGCAGCCGCACCATCGCGACGACCGGATCGAGGATCGCCGCGGCGGCGAGCAGCACGACGGCGAGCAGCGCGCGTTTGCTCCGCCGGCGCGCCTGATCGATCAGCCACGGCACGGCAAGGCCGGCGAGCAGCGCGATCGGCGGCACCGCGAACAGGAAATGGCGGATGCCGTTGTAGCCGGCGGGGCGGGTTACGACGGCGATGCCGATCGGCAGCACGGCGGCGAGCAGCACGACGAGCAGGTTGGCGCGCGCGGTCTTGCTGTCGGTGCCGGTCCCGCCGGCGATCCGCCATAGCGCGAGTGCGACGCCGACGGTGGCGAAGATCAGCAGGCCTTCCGGCAGCTTCAGCGCGAACAGATGCGGCACATAGCTCGCCGGCATGTTCGGCACCGAAATCAGCCGGCCTTCATAGAGCTCGTCCCATGGCTTCTCGAAAAAGTGGCGGAAGTATTCGATCGCCTCGAACACGTTGAGCGGGCTCAGCACCGACCACGGCCACAACAGGCCCATGATGGCGATGCCGAGCGGAGCCGCCGGCAGCAGCCGAATGATGAATTGCCGGAGATTGCGTCCCGCGGCGGCGGTGCCGTCGCGCCGCGCGTCGCTGCAGAACAGGAAGACGAGGGCGGCGACGAAGGCAAGCGCGGTGACGACGGCGAGGATGCGGGTGCCGAAGGCGACGCCCAGCCCGACGCCGAAGATCGCGACGGTGGACCATGACGGGCGGGGGAACTCGTCGATGGCGCGCACGAAGGCATAGAGCAGCGCCAGCGAGGCGACCGCGAAGGGCGCATCCTTGGCG
>JAHCKF010000258.1 GCA_026125925.1 Pseudolabrys sp. | reverse complement strand
TCGTCGCCAAGACCGATCCCAAGCAAGGCGCCAAGGGCGTGTCGCTGTTCGTGGTCGAGACCGACGACGCGCCCGGGTTCCGCCGCGGCCGCAAACTCAAGAAGCTCGGCATGGATTCGGCCGACACGTCGGAACTGTTTTTCGACGACGTGAAGCTGCCGGCCGAAAACCTGCTCGGCACCGAGGAAGGCCAGGGCTTCTACCAGCTCATGAAGGAACTGCCGCAGGAGCGGCTGATCGTCGCGATCCACGCCGTCGCCATGATGGAGCGGGCGCTGGCGCTGACGGCCGATTACGTCAAGCAGCGCAAGGCTTTCGGCAAGGCGATCATCGAATTCCAGAACACCCAGTTCGAACTCGCCGCGGTCAAGACCGACGCCACTATCGCCAAGGTGTTCCTCGACCACTGCATCGGCCTGCACGTCGAGGGCAAGCTCGACACCGTGACCGCCTCGATGGCGAAATATCGCCTGACCGACACGCTCGGCACCGTGCTCGACCGCTGCCTGCAACTGTTCGGCGGCTATGGTTTCATGGACGAATATCCGATCTCGCGCCTCTACCGGGATGCCCGGGTGCTGCGTATCTATGCCGGTACGAACGAGATCATGAAGATGCTGATCGCGCGGAGTCTTTAGCTTCCTGTCGTCCCGGGCGAGCGTAGCGAGACCCGGGACCCATAGCCACCGCGCCATCGAAGGCGCACGGCGTATGGGTCCCCGCCTTCGCGGGGACGACGTAGAAACGAGGAGTACACGTCCATGCCCGACGCATTCATCTACGACGCCGTCCGCACCCCGCGCGGCCGCGGCAAGGCCGACGGCGCGTTGCACGAAGTCACCGCGCTCAATCTCGCCGCCCAAGCGCTCGGCGCCATCAAGGCGCGCAACAAACTCGAGCCCGAGCTGATCGATGATGTCGTGCTCGGCTGCGTCGATCCGGTCGGCGAGGCCGGCGGCGACATTGCCCGCGTGTCTGCGATCATGGCAGGTTACGGCGACAAGGTGCCCGGCATCCAGATCAACCGGTTCTGCGCCTCCGGCCTCGATGCGGTGAACTTCGCCGCGGCCGAAGTGATGTCCGGCCAGCACGACATGACCATCGGCGGCGGCGTCGAATCGATGAGCCGTGTCGGCATCGGCGCTTCGGGCGGCGCCTGGCCGGTCGATCCGTCGATCGCGCTGAAATCCTATTTCGTGCCGCAGGGCATCTCCGCCGACATGATCGCGACCAAATACGGCTTCTCGCGCGACGACGTCGATGCCTACGCCGTGGAGAGCCAGAAGCGCGCCGGCCGTTCCTGGGACGAAGGCCGCTTCAAGAACTCGGTGATCGCGATCAAGGACGTCAACGGCATCACCATTCTCGACAAGGACGAGCACATGCGTCCGTCGACGACGATGCAGACGCTCGCCGCGCTCAATCCGTCCTTCGTGCAGATGGGCGAGATGGGCGGCTTCGACGCCGTGGCCATCCAGCGCTATCCGGAACTGGAATCTCTCAATCACGTGCACACGCCGGGCAATTCCTCCGGCATCGTCGATGGCGCCGCCGCGGTGCTGATCGGCAATGAGGAGGCCGGCAAGAAGGCGGGCTTGAAGCCGCGCGCGCGCATCAAGGCCTTCGCCAATATCGGCTCGGAGCCGTCGATCATGCTCACGGGCCCGGTGCCGGTGACCGAGAAGGTGCTCAAGAAGGCCGGCATGTCGATCGGCGATATCGACCTGTTCGAACTCAACGAGGCCTTCGCCTCGGTCGTGTTGCGCTACATGCAGGCTTTCGACATTCCGCATGACAAGATCAACGTCAATGGCGGCGCCATTGCCATGGGTCATCCGCTCGGGGCCACCGGCGCCATGATCCTCGGCACCGTGCTCGACGAACTCGAGCGCTCCGGCAAGGAGACGGCGCTGGTCACCCTCTGCATCGGCGCCGGCATGGGCACGGCGACGATCATCGAGCGGGTGTGATTCTGCGCGTGCATCGAATGACGCACGGCGCATCCATTCCCCTCCCCCCGCGAAGCGGCGGGGAGGGGTCAGGGGTGGGGGGCATGCTTCGCGGCGAACATCATGAGCGCAAAGCCGACCGGCGCGTGCCACGCGCGCGCTCGCTGCGCCGTGACATGACCGAGGCCGAGCATCGCCTGTGGTGGCATTTGCGCCGCTTGCGCGTGGGTGAAGGCCACTTTCGTCGCCAAGCGACGATAGGGCCTTACTTCGCCGATTTCGCGCATTACCAGGCCAGGCTCGTCGTCGAACTCGATGGCAGCGCGCATATGGAATCGCAAACGGCGGCGAAAGATTCCGCACGCACGCGCTATCTCGTGGCACACGGTTACGAAGTTCTTCGTTTCTGGAATACGGACGTCCTGACCAACACAGAGGGCGTGATGACATTGATCCAAGACGCGCTCACCGCACGATCGGCCCCCCACCCCTTACCCCTCCCCACCACGCGCAAGCGCGCGCGGGGGGAGGGGAATGCCCCCGCCGGGAATTGATCAATGCCCAGGATCGACGTCAGCAAGCTGCCGAGCCGACAGGGCTCGCCGAATTATCCGCCGCGCTATCAGCCAGTCTGCGCCG
The DNA here is from genome assembly GCA_026125925.1 of Pseudolabrys sp. The sequence goes on along the minus strand of JAHCKF010000258.1, from coordinate 2,736 downwards.
GGCGGCACAAGACACCGCTCGGCAATGCCGCCGGCATCACGCAATTCGGCGTCAACCTGACTCGGCTCGAGCCCGGCGCCGCCACCTCGGTGCGGCACTGGCACGAGAACGAGGACGAATTCGTCTTCATCCTGATGGGCGAATGCGTGCTGATCGAGAATGAAGGCGAGACCATCCTCAAGGCGGGCGATGCCGCCGGCTTCAAGGCCGGCGTGCCCAACGCCCACACCATCGTCAACCGCTCGCAGGGCGACGTCGTGCTGATCGAGGTCGGCACCCGCGCGCCGGTCGAGCGCGCGCATTATCCCGGCGAGGATCTCAAATTCGAACGCGACGGCACCACGTTGCGCGTCCTGCATCGCGACGGCACGCCCTACTGAGGCGCGCCCTTTAAAGAACACCGAGAGGAACCGTTCATGACCGCTTTCAAACTCGACATCGACACCGACGGCATTGCCCTCATCACCTGGGACATGGCCGACCGGTCGATGAACGTCATCACCATGGACGTCATTGCCGAATTGTCGGCGCTGGTCGACAAGGTGACGAATGACGCCGCGGTTAAAGGCGCGGTCATCACCTCGGGCAAGGAAGCCTTCTGCGGCGGCGCCGACCTGACCATGCTCGAAAGCATGGGTGGCATCTACGCCGACAAGGTGAAGAAGGAGGGCGAGGAGGCCGCGGCCAAATACGTCTACGAGGAGAGCTCGAAGCTGTCGCAGCTCTACCGGCGCCTGGAAAAGAGCGGCAAGCCCTGGGTCTGTGCGCTGAACGGCACGGCGATGGGCGGCGGCTTCGAACTGGCGCTCGCCTGTCATCGACGCATCGCGTCCGACAATCCGAAGACGCGGCTCGGCCTGCCCGAGATCAAGGTCGGGCTGTTTCCCGGCGCCGGCGGCACGCAGCGGGTCGCGCGCATGATGATGCCGGCCGACGCGCTGCAGTTCCTGCTCAAGGGCGATCAGCTCAAGGTCGATCGCGCCAAGGCGATGAAGCTGATCGACGAGGTCGTGCCACAGGACAAGCTGATTGAGACGGCGAAGGCCTGGATCAAGGGCGGCGGCAAGGGCGAAGCGCCGTGGGACGTGAAGGGCTTCAAATTCCCCGGCGGTCTGGTTTATTCGAAAGCCGGCATGATGACCTTCCCGCCGGCCAACGCCATCTATCGCCGCGAGACCTACGACAACTATCCGGCGGCGCGCGCCATTCTTCAGGTCGTCTATGAAGGCCTGCAGGTCGATATCGACACCGCGCTGCGCATCGAGTCGCGCTGGTTCGCCAAGATCCTGCGCTCGCCGGAAGCGGCGGCGATGATCCGCACGCTCTTCGTCAACATGCAGGACCTCAACAAGGGCGCGCGCCGTCCGGCCGGTGTGCCGCCGACCTCGATCAAGAGGATCGGCGTTGTCGGCGCCGGCTTCATGGGCGCCGGCATTGCGCAGGTGTCGGCGGCGGCGGGTCTCGCTGTCGTGCTGATCGACCGCGATCAGGAAACCGCCGACAAGGGCAAGGCCGGCCTGCACAAGGCGTTGTCCGACCGTGTCGCCAAGGGCCGCATGAAATCGGCCGAGCGCGATGGTCTCCTGGAAAAGATCACGCCGACCGCCGACTACGCCGCGCTGAAGGATTGCGACCTGATCGTCGAAGCCGTGTTCGAGGATCGCAAGGTCAAGGCCGACGTCATCAAGAAGATCCAGGCGGTGATCCGCGACGACGCCACCTTCGCCTCCAACACTTCGACGCTGCCGATCACTTCGCTGGCCGCCGAATTCAAGGAGCCGAAGCGTTTCATCGGCATCCATTTCTTCTCGCCAGTCGATCGCATGATGCTGGTCGAGGTGATCATGGGCAAGGAGACCGGCGATCCGGCGCTCGCCGCCGCGCTCGATTTCATCCGCGCGATCCGGAAGACTCCTATTGTGGTGAACGACACGCGCGGCTTCTACGCCAACCGCTGCGTGCTCAATTACATCCGCGAAGGCCACCTCATGCTGCAGGAGGGCATCCCGGCGGCGATGATCGAGAACACGGCGCGCATGGCCGGCATGCCGGTCGGGCCTTTGTCGCTCAACGATGAGACCGCGCTCGATCTCGGCCTCAAGATCGTACGCGCCACGGAGGCCGATCTCGGGCCCGAGGCGGTCGATCCCGGCATGAAGAAGCTGCTGGAGGACATGGTCGAGAAGCAGCAGCGCTTCGGCCGCAAGAACGGCAAAGGCTTCTACGATTACACGCCGGGTCAGCCGAAGAGACTGTGGCCGGGCCTTGCCGATCTGTTGCCGAAGAAGCTGACGCGCGAGGAGGTCGAGGCGCTCGACGTCGAGGAACTCAAGCAGCGCTTCCTCGTCGTGCAGGCGGTCGAGGCCGCGCGCACCTTCGAGGAGCATGTCGTCACCGACATTCGCGAAGCCGATGTCGGCTCGATCCTCGGCTTCGGCTTTGCGCCGTTCACTGGCGGTACCTTGTCCTACATCGACATGATGGGGACGAAGAAATTCGTCGAACTGTGCAACCGGTTCGTCAAGAAATACGGCGAGCGCTTCACACCGCCCAAGCTGCTCGTCGAGATGGCGGCCAAGGGGGAAAGCTTCCACACCAAGTTCGCGCCGAAGAAAAAGACGGCGTAGTTCTTTTTCTTCACCTCCCCCTGGAGGGGGGAGGTCGGCGAGCGCAGCGAGCCGGGTGGGGGTGAGCTTAATTCAGCTAGTCACCCCACCCCGCGCGCCCGAGGCGCGC
>JAHCKF010000257.1 GCA_026125925.1 Pseudolabrys sp. | reverse complement strand
GAGGTCGCCGACGCCGACATCCTCGACGAACAGCTTGCCGTCGAAATCCATCGCCGTGATGCGCGCGCGGCCGTACAGCATGTAGGACCACTCGGCCGCCTTGTGCCAGTGCATCTCGCGGATGCCGCCGGTGTTCAGGCGCATGTCGACGCCGGCGACCGTGACCGAGACCGGCAGTTCGCGGCTCGTCACCTGGCGCGTCCAGCCCCCGGTGCCAAGACGGACGTGGGCGTCGGAAAACGAGAAGGCCAGATTGGGCAGCGTGCCGGAGTCGGTCGCAGGCGGCACCAGGATATCGGGCTTCTGCCGGTCGATCGCGACATTGCGCGGTCCCGGATCGTTGCCGCCGTGGCCTAAGCGTTGCGGCTGCGGCAGGCCCTCGGCCGCGTTCGCACTGAGCGACATCAGGCCCGTTGCCACACCGGCGGCCGCGGTCGTCGCCAAAAGCGTTCTGCGTGAGAGCTGTTCCATGATCATCGTCCTTCGCGGGGGGTAAACTGGACAACATATCGAATGCCAGCCGCGGGAACGTTTTCGAGAGTGCATGCTAAAGCGGTTGCCGGCGCAACCGCTTTTCGATTCCGAACGAAATTGTTCGGCCAGCGTTCATCTTCGTTGCAGTTGAATGGGCCCGGCTGGGCGACGGAGGTGAATGGAGATGAAGACAGTGCTTGCTGCGATGCTGGGCCTGGCGGCGCTTGCCGCTGCGCCGGCACCGAGCCAGGCCGCCGACGGTTGCGGCCGCGGCTATTACGACAACGGCTATCGCTGCGCGCCGATGCGCGGGCCGCGCTACGGCTACTATGAGGAGCGGCCGCGTTATTACTACCGCGAGCACTATCGCCGTCCGCGCTACGCCGATCCGGGACATCCTTACGGCTACCGCTACGACTACGGCGATCCGCGCTGCGGCCGGCCGAACTTCACCATTCAGGACGGCGTCTGCAAGCCGTACCGGGGGTACTGACGGTCCCAACTCATGAAGCCTCGGAGGCCGCTTCACCGGCGGCCTCTTTCGCTTCATGCGCCGGCGCCGAGGGCCATTTTGCTTTGCGGACAAACAAAACGGCGTTGACGGCGCGCGATAATCCGCGCTGGCAATCCCTCGCCGTGAGTGCCGAATTATGAACTCGACTTGCCCGCCGTTATGAACCACGCTTGGCTCAAGGCCGGCCTCCATGCGAGGGCGGCCGCTGCCGGTTCATCTCTGTCGTATGCGCTACAGTGCGTGAGGCCAGGCCATGATCATCGATCATCCCGACACCTACGGCGCCAGGGATCGCCTGATCTGCGATAAATGCGGCGGCGATGCCATGCTGACGCGCCGCTCGCCGCATCCCACAGCCGGCGAACAATATGAGATGCAGATTTTTCTCTGCCTCACATGCGGCGATGAACAGTCGCGCACCGCAGATGTTGCCGGCAAACCGTGCGATTGACCGGCACGATAAAATTTGCTGCGCCAGACTTATCCATTGCAGGGCGTTTCCGATGCTTGATTGTGTCGCCTGCATGACGGCGGTCGAATTTCATTAACCCGTGTATTTCGTCGCGGTGTGTCTTTTGACACTACACTCCGACGCCGCCTGACTTACATTAGGTTCATCATCGGCAACGACAGACTCATCTGGGCGCCGATGGCAGAGAGACAGCGCGCGCTCCCGCCTAGCCAACCGGCAGGAGAGATGCGATGCCAACCATTCAAATCAATCCGGCAAATCTAACGGACATCGACCGGCCGACGTGTCGAACGTGTGGCTCGCGCATGTGGATGTCGCGCGTCGCAGAAGCGACCGACGGCCGTGAGTGCCGCACCTTCGAATGCCCGGTGTGCGAGGTATCCACCAACGGAGCCGGCGAGAGCGGGCAAGGTGGCGCGGCGACCCCGATCTGACGCCGCTAGCTCGTCTGATTGACCTGGTCGAAGTCACCCTGCCGGTCTTCCTTCTTCGGCACCTTCGGCGAGGTATCCTGGGAGGCCTGACCGGGTTTCTTCCAAGGCTCGTGCGTTCCCTGCTGGCCTGTCTCGATATTCTTCTCGTGCTGCTTCGTCGGCATGCGACGCTCCCGCTTCTTGTCCCCGTGAAGCGATGAAAACGTCCGGCGCCGCGCCGCGGTTCCGAAAGCGTTTCGCCGCAGCGCAAATACCAAATGATGATCGCATTCCCTAAAGCTGCTGCGGCAACGGAACTGCCGCCAAAAACTTGCGTTGGGGAGGGAATTCACACCAGCAGGAGTTTGCCATGCCCGGTCAGAACAAGACCCTGGAAGACCTCTTCCTTGAGAACCTCAAGGATATTTATTACGCGGAACGCAAGATCCTCGTCGCGCTGCCGAAGATGGCCAAGGCGGTCAATTCCGATCAGCTTCGCGCCGCCTTCGAAAACCATGTCGAGGAAACCAAGGGACAAGTCGAGCGTCTGAAGCAGGTCTTCAAGATGATCGAACAATCGCCGAAGGGCAAAACCTGCCCGGCCATTCTCGGCCTGGTCGAAGAAGGCGAGGAAGTCATGGAAGACTTCGAGGATTCGCCCGCGCTCGATGCCGGCCTTCTCTCCGGCGCGCAGGCCGTCGAGCACTACGAAATGGCGCGCTACGGCACGCTGGTCGCCTGGGCCGAACAGCTCGGCATGAAGGAAGCGGCCAAGCTTCTCCAGCAGACCCTTGAAGAAGAAAAGAAGACCGACGCACTGCTCAATAAGCTCGCCGGCTCGGCTATCAACCAGAAAGCCGCCTGACAGGACGGGCGCCTCGGCGACGAGGCGCCCGTCCTCTTCTTGCCGCTATGTCGAGTAAGACCAGAGCCACGAATAAACAGCCGCCGGCGCCCGGCGACAACGCCGTGCACCTGTGCATCGACATGCAACGCCTGTTCGGCGCCGCCGGCATCTGGCCGACGCCGTGGATGGAGCGCGTGCTGCCGGTCGTCGCAACGCTGGCCGGGCATTACCCGCAGCGGACCGTCTTCACCCGTTTCATCCCGCCGCAATCCGCCGACGACATGCCGGGCATGTGGCGCCGCTATTACACCCGTTGGCGCTGCGCGACGCGCGACGTCATCGATCCGGCGCTGATCGAGCTCGACCCGGCGCTGGCGCACTATGCACCGCCGGCCGAGGTCATCGACAAGACGCGCTATTCGGCATTCTCGGCGCCGGCCCTCCTGCCGTTTCTGACTGAGCGACACGTCGATACGCTGATCGTCAGCGGTTCGGAGACGGATGTCTGCGTCGTCGCCAGCGTGCTCGACGCCGTCGATCTCGGCTTCCGCACCATCGTGGTGCGCGACGCGATCTGCAGCTCGTCCGACGCCGGCCACGATGCGCTGATGACACTGTACGAGACGCGCTTCTCCGAGCAGATCGCGATCGCCGATGCCGCGGAGATCATGGCGCTGTGGGCACCGGCTCGCGCGGCGTGAGGATCGTCATCATCCGCGAAGGCGGACGGCCCAGCACGGCCGGACCCTTATCATCACCTACAAACAAGAAGAGTCCGGGCTCGCACCCGCACTCTTCCGTTCCTCGGCCCTTCCTCATCGACGCGGACATCTCCTTGTCGCGAGAGGTCGAGGCCTTTGGCCAATTAACGCGGCCGCACGCGAAAGGTTCTAGCCGCGTCGCCGCCGGCTATACGGCGAGCGGTTGACCGGCCGCAGCGAAATGCCTTCACGCTGCGCCTTGCTGCGGATCGCCGCCGGCGGCCGACCCAGCTTCAGGCTGAGCACGCCGGTCGGCGTGTTGTGCCGGGCGAGCGAGCGCAACTGACGCAGCTCCTGCGGCGTCCAGCGCTCGCCGAGCCGGCGCTTGTATTTAGGGTTGGCCTTGCGCGGGCCCTTCTTGCCGATCGGCGAGCCGGGCCTCTTCCATGCTGCTTGTGCCATGGTGCCGCTCCTAGACCTTCGCGCCGGACTGTTCGGTCTCGGGCACCGCCGAAGCGTTGACCGACAGCTTGACAATGTCGCCTTCCACGGCACCGACCAGCTTGCGGTCGATGTAATGGTGATGGCCCTCGTGTCCGGCGCCGCTGTCCTTCTTGGTCAGCTTGATGCGGTCGCCTTCGACGCGATCGACGGTGCCGACCGGGGCGCCGTCCTTGCCGATGACTTTCATGTGTTCTCTGATGTCGGCCATAAGTTCCTCCGATAATTTTCAAACTTCGTATCGTTCGAGACCAACGCCGAAAGCCGCGTAATGTTCAGAGGCTTAGGTGAAAGGCGATGGCGACGCGGCGTGCGCCGGCGATTCGCGGATGCATTGCCAACGAACGCGGCGCACCGCCGCACCATGAAAAATCGATGAGTTTCAAAGACAAATACGACTCGTTGACCGTCGATGGTGAGCCGCGATGCGGCACCACAAAACCGTCATCATTGCCGTGGTATCTACGCGCTCGATGTAATTGAATGATTGCCACGCGCGGCCGCGACGCACTTGGTGCCGGATACATCAAGTGAGTAATTGAGTAAGTCAGCGTCGGTGGCCGAACTCCCGCCTCGCTCAATGCAGGAGGGGACGACATGTCAAAGACCCAGGCCAACGATACCAACGCGCCCGACATCGACCGGCCGGTCTGCGCCCGTTGCGGATCGCAGATGTGGCTCGCCCGGATTTCGCCGGACGTCAAAGGCCAGGAGTGGCGGACATTCGAATGTCCGGTCTGCGAGGTCTCGATCGAGGCCGGTGCCGGCCATCACCACGGCAGCCCGGCCGCGAGCCGTCTTTGAACGACCGGTGCCGGCGCCCGCCGGGCCTTAAGCCGGATAGGCGCGCTTTCAGTCGATCTTCAAGTCCGCGCCTGTTATCCCCACCCGACTCGCCCATCGAAGAGGTAATGGGGGAATGTTGTCAAAGTACTGTTTTACAGCCGACTTTCCCGATATCCTGATACCGTAAGGCCGCAGCCATGGAGGGTTCCCATGGATAAGTTCGTTCACCGCGCGAATTTGGAGCACTTCCGTCGTCTGCTGGCGCAGACCACGGACGCGGCGCAGCGTCGGCAACTCGAACGGTTGATCGCCGAGGAAGAGGCGAAGGAAACGCCGCCGCCGAAGCAGGACGAGTGAGGCCGTTCGCGCGCCCGCGCGATTGACGCCACGCGCTCCTACTATGGGCTCAATGCTTCTGTGAATTGCTCGCTGCACAGCCGCCTTTAGGGGCGGCTCTTTGTTTCGCGTATGATGGTTCGCGATATCCCGCCTTCCGCCCTCCGGAGATTGTCTTGTCCACGCCCGATCGCATCCAGCAGAGCTTTGCCAAACAGGGTTTGATGACGACGCTCGGCGCCCGGCTCACGAGTGTCGGGCCGGGCTTCGTCGAGATCGTCATGAAGCCCTCGCCCGCCGTC
>JAHCKF010000256.1 GCA_026125925.1 Pseudolabrys sp. | reverse complement strand
CCGAGGGTCAGGTTCTTGGTCGCGGCCCATTCGGTCCGCAGGCCGATACCCCACACGCTCCAGTCCATGTCGCAGCCCGCAGCCGCCGTCGCGCCGGCGCCGAGAACGCCGTTGCCGAAACCAGCAGCCGAGCAGACCATCGCATTCGCGGCACCATTGAAGTTGGTCTCGCGATAGGCGCCCCACAGGGTGGACTTCAAAGCCGGAGTCCAGTTGTGGGTGAAGGCGGCGTTGACCGCCCAGGTCGAGACCAGCTCGATGTTCGACGCGGTGGCGCCGAGCGCGCCGCCGTAGACGCCATCGGTCTCATAGCCCCAGCCGAAGCTGTTGCCGTCGTACTTCGAGTAGTCCCAGGTCGTCGCGGTCGAGTTCGAGTACCGCGACGCACCCTTGGTGTAGTCGACTTCGATCTGGAAGAAGTCGCCCGGGCCGATCATCGGCGCGTTCAGCTTGAGGCCGGCGCCGACCGCGAAGCCGAGCTTGCCATCCGGACCGCCGGTGGTCTCGTTCGCGCCATAGTAGGTGCCGTTCACGTAGTGCAGAGCACCCATGATCTGGGCCGAACCCCACGCCTGGTCGACGCGCAGGTTGGCGACCAGGTCAGGCATGTCATGCCCACCGTAGCCGGTGTTGAAGTGCGTCGCCGACGACTGGATGGCCGGCAGGCCGGCCGTGCTGGCGTTGATCAGCTTGGTACGGCGAGCGGCTTCAGCCGACAGCGTGGCGGACAGGCCGTTGCCGAACTGAGCGGTGTAGCCGAACACGTCCCAGCCGCCGTCGCCGGTGTCGGACGAGGCGGTGGTGAAGCCGTACTGGTTGCCGCCGATCGAGTAGAAGTCGAAGAACGACGTGGCGTGGCCGATCGTAAAGCCGGCCCACTGGATGAACCAGCGGTTGGCGTAGTTGGCGATGATCGCGTTGTCAGCGTTGTTGTTGTTGCTGACGCCGAGCGCGGCATAGCTGCGCAGGGTGCCGTAAGCGGTCTGCTCACGGGCGTCGAAGGTGATCGTGCCCTTGACGCGCCAGGTGTTCTCGTTGGTCGAGCGGTTGTTCAGGTTGTTGTTGTACCACTCGGTGGTCATGCTGCCGTTGTAGCCGTAGCTGGTCTCAAAGCGAATCCAGCCGCCGACCTTCAGACAGGTGTCCGTGCCCGGGATGTAATAGAAACCCGCGCCGTACAGGCTGCAAATCTTCACGTACTGTCACGCCCTGTGTCGCCAACGCAGCCCAACACGGCAAATTCATCCGCTCGCAAGCCAATAACACCACCATATTCGCTGGTTCGCTGCGGCGGCGAGACGCTACGCGATAGGACAATGATGGGCGCACGGCTGCATCCAACACGGCCGATCATCGCGCTTGCATGCACATCCCCCATACCGAGCGGCGAATTCATCATCGGGATAGCAAAGGTCGCCAGCGCTTCGCGCACGACAAGGCAAGCGCGCGCTCGTGGTCGCGCGCGACACCCTGACAAGATTCGAATGTTCATGGAAACGCACCGGCTGAATCTGGTTCAGCCGGGCGACAGATCAAAGATGAGCGTAGCGGCCTAACGCAGGATCGGCTGCGACGCCTCCTCTCGCGCGGCGGCCGGCAGCGATGGCGCGACGATCTTGTCGACCACCACGGTCGCCTGCGTCAGCGTATCGCTCGCAAGATGCGCATAGCGCTGCGTGGTGCGCGCATTGGCGTGCCCCAGCAGCGCCTGCACGATGTAAAGCGACACCCCGCCATTGACGAGGAAACTCGCAAAGGAGTGCCGCAGATCGTGCAGCCGCACGTCCTCGAGCCCTGCCCTTTGCCGGATCCGGTCCCACGGGAACCAGAGCGACGGCGACGGCCGTCCGGTCATCGCCGACGGGAAGATGTAGTCGTTGCCGTCGTCGCGCGGCAAGGACCGCAGCAACGACATCGCCGCCTCGCTGAGCGAGATCCAGCGCGGCTTGCCGGATTTCGACAACGGGACGTGCAGCTTGCGCTCCTCCCACATCACATGCTCCCAGCGCGCATGCGTGATCTCGTTGCGGCGTCCGCCGGTTAACAGCAGGAGCAGGATCGCATTGGCCGCCGTCGTGTTCTCGTCGGCCGAGATCGCCGATACCAGGCGCTGCGTTTCGTCCTTGGTCAGGAAGCGGTTGCGCTGGACCTCCGAGCCCATCTCGACGCCGGTCGTCGGATTGGCGACGACGCCTGGCACCTTCCACTTCATCGCGAGATTGAAAAGATAGCGCAGGATCACGACCACGCGGTTCGAGGTGCCGCCGGCATAGCCCTTGTTGCGCATCTGCCCGACCAGCGCGACGATCCGGTCGGTTCCGATTTCATCGAGCCGCAGCTTGCCGAGGCTCGGCAGCGCATGAATGCGCAGGATGGTTTCGTCGGTCTTCCAGCTCCGCTTGTAGGTCGCGACGAACGGCAGGTAGCTGTCGCGCACGAAAGCATCGAGCGTCGGAATGGCGCGAAGCTCCTGACGGCGCTCCTGCGGGTTGTCGCCGAGCAGAGCCTGCGCGAACACCGAACGCGCCTTTCGCCGCGCCTGCTCCACCGTCAACATGTCGGCACGACCGATCTTGAACTGGCGCTCGCGGCCGCGTTCATCGCGATAGCGCTGATAGAAGGTGCGGCGTCCGGAGTTGCGAACCTCGACGAGGAAGCCTTTTTGCTTCGAATCGAAATAGTCGATCTTCTTCTGCCCCGACGGGCAGTCCGCATTGCGGAGGAAGCTGGCTGTCAACTCGACGACGGGCATGGCACTTCGCTTTTCGATTTATAGATCATTAAAAGTGACGTCGGATAAGCCCGTTTCGCAGCGCTATTTTAAAATTTATTTCAAGGATATTTCTTTCGCTGTCAATTTATAGCTTTTGCATAACTTTTTTATTCAAACGATACGCGCGGCTCAAAAGTCATTTTCAAGATACTTCGCGCCACGCTGATGTACTTGTGCATGCGCAGCGCCGCACAATTTTCATAACGCTGTGACAATAACACCCAGCGCTCGAACACTCGGCGCTGGCGCAACGCTCACGCACGACGCATCGCGCACGAACGACGTGACACGCACACGACGATCGACGCGCGACACGAAGTGCCGCGCGCTCATCGCGCGCTTCGGAACGCAACGTCGCTGCGCCGGCATCGTGTCGCGCGGTGTCGTGACTCGCTCTCGATGATCCACCGTTCGCCGCCAACAGGATCGGGATGCGGCCCGCGCGCCGACCGCATCTCGAAAGGCGCGTGTTCTCTCCGCCGCGAGCCGGAGCCACACTCGACGGCGTCCGCCCCGCGGAGCCACCGAACGCCCGCCAGCGCCGGCCGGCTCACCGCCGGAGCGCGAAAAGCGCTTTATTCAACAGGCTTTGCCGCCGCATGGACGCTCCCGCCCAAGGCGGCTATGACCGTTGCCATGTCCAGCCTCGAAACCGAATCGGCGCCTGACCGGCCCGTGGAACCATCGCAGCGGCCCGCCGCGCCACAGGCGCGCACCGCCACCGCCGGGCCTCCGGAAGCCGAGGCCGGCGGCGTGCTCACCGTCGACCTGTCGGCCATCGAAGCCAACTGGCGGGCGCTGTCGCGGCGCACGGTGCCGTCGGAATGCGCGGCGGTCATCAAGGGCGATGCCTATGGCTGCGGTCTCGAGCAGGTCGGGCGGGCCCTCACCCGCGCCGGCTGCAAGACGTTTTTCGTCGCCGATCTGTCCGAGGCGCGCCGGCTGCGCGCCGTCGCCTACGATCCCACTATATATGTGCTGAACGGCGTGATGCCGGGCACCGCCGCCGCCTTTGCCGAAGCCAATGTGCGGCCGGTGATCGGCAGCCTTGCCGAACTCGCCGAATGGGATGCCTTCGTGTCCGGCAAGGCCTGGCAGGGCGGCGCGGCGCTGCAGGTCGACACCGGCATGAACCGGCTCGGCGTGACGGCCGAGGAAGCCGCCGCGATCGCGCCGCGCATCCGCTCGGAGAACCACGGCATCACATTGTTGATGAGCCACCTCGCCTGCGCGCAGTTGCAGGACCATCCGCTGAACGAGCGGCAGATCAAGCTGTTCCGCGAAATTCGGATGCTCTATCGCGGCATTCCCGGCTCGCTCTCCAATTCGTCCGGCATCTTCCTCGGCCAGTCGACCTATTGCGACATGGTGCGCCCCGGCGCCGCGCTGTTCGGCGTCAATCCGACGCCGGGCCGCAACAACCCGATGCGCCCCGTGGTCGAACTGAAAGCCAAGGTCGCGCAGGTGCGCAGCGTCCAGCGCGGCGAAACGGTCGGCTACGACGCGCAATGGACGGCGCGCCGCGCGGGCCGTCTCGCCATCGTGCCGGTCGGCTATGCCGACGGCTATCTGCGCGCGGCGAGCGCCTCCGACACCGTCGCCGGCAGCGAGGCGATCGTCGCCGGCAAGCGCTGCCGTCTTGCCGGGCGCATCTCGATGGACCTGCTCGCCATCGACATCGGCGAACTTCCCGAGAGCGCCGTGCGCCGCGGCGATCTGGTGACGCTGATCGGCGACGAATACACCGTCGACGATCTCGCCGCCACCGCCGGCACCATCGGCTACGAGGTGCTCACCAGCCTCGGCCGCCGCTATCACCGCATCTATCGCGCGGAGTGAGGCGTGGCGAAACGGGCGCAATCGTTCATCTGTCAGAATTGCGGCGCGGCGCATAACCGCTGGCAGGGCAAGTGCGAAGCCTGCGGCGAGTGGAACACGCTGGTCGAGGAAGACGCCGCCGGCACCGCCGCGCGCGGGCCCGGCCGCCGTCCCGGCAAGGGCCGCGCCTTCAATCTCGAGCCGCTCGCCGGCGAAACCCATGATGCGCCGCGCCTGCCCTCCGGCATCGCCGAGTTCGACCGCGTCACCGGCGGCGGCTTCGTGCGCGGCTCGGTGCTGCTGGTCGGCGGCGATCCCGGCATCGGCAAGTCGACGCTGCTGATCCAGACCACCGCCGCGCTCGCCCGCGCCGGCAACCGTGTCATCTATATCTCAGGCGAAGAAGCGATCGCGCAGGTACGGCTGCGCGCCGAGCGGCTCGGCCTCGGCGACGCGAAGGTGGAACTCGCCTCCGAAACCTCGGTCGAGGACATCATCGCGACGCTGTCGGAAGGCAAGACGCCGCGCCTCGTCATCATCGACTCGATCCAGACCATGTGGACGGACACCGTGGAATCCGCGCCCGGCACGGTGACGCAGGTGCGCGGCAGCGCGCAGTCGCTGATCCGCTTCGCCAAGCGCTCCGGCGCGGCGGTGATTCTGGTCGGCCATGTCACCAAGGACGGCCAGATCGCCGGCCCGCGCGTCGTCGAGCACATGGTCGACGCGGTGCTGTCGTTCGAGGGCGAAGGCGCGCACCA
>JAHCKF010000255.1 GCA_026125925.1 Pseudolabrys sp. | reverse complement strand
CGCCCTGAGCTTGGCGACATAGTCGGCGAACCCGACCACCCGAACATCGCCCTTGCTCAGGAAGCGATGGCCGCGCGTCGTGTCGCCGAAACGAACCGGCACCATGCCGCCGCCCGGATCGACGTCGCCGGCCAAGACCTTGCCGTCGAACAACGCGACGATGCCCTGAAGCGGTCTCACCCATTGCATGGTGCTGCTGCCCCATTTCATCGACTTGGGCCAGGGCAGCGCTTTCATCGCGGTATCGATGATCCATGGGAGCACGTCGGCGGTCGGACCGCCTTTCTTCGTCACTACGGCGAACCAGAACTCGCCCCGGCCGGTGTCGCGCTTCTCGGCCTGGTCGAGCGACGCCAGTCCGGCGCCCTTGAGGAAGCCCTGTACCGCCTGCTCCGGCGCCCCGACACGCGGACCACGCTTCTCCTCGCTGACGTCGGGCCGCACCGCCGGCAGGCCGTCGACCACGAGGGTGAGGCGGCGCGGCGTGGCGAAGGCGCGGGCGCCGCTAAAGGAAAGGCCGGCCGCCTTCAATCCGTCGCACACCAGGCGCTCGAGATCGTCGGCGGCGCGCGCCTGCATGCGCGCGGGGATTTCTTCGGAAAACAGTTCGAGCAGAAGATCGGGCATGGCGGTCGATTCAATGGGGAATGCGCGGCGCCTGCCTAGCAAGCGCGGCCGCTGCTGTCACCCGGGCGCTACCACCCGCCGCCGCCTCCGCCGCCTCCGCCGCCGCCCGAGCCGCCGCCGCCGGAGGACGAAAACCCCGATGAGCCCGACGACGCGGGCACCGCGCTGGCGAGGGCGCTCGAGACGCTGCCGACGGTCGCCGCCACCGCCGTGCCGAAATCGGCGCCCGACCAGCCGCTACCGCCGCCGGTCCAGCGCGGCTGGTAATGCCGCATCGGATCGGCCTCGTCGGGATGGGCATGGCGCAAGGCGGCGGCGAAGGCGTCCGACCATGGCTTTTCCAGATTGAGCGCGACCGCATAAGGCAGCAAAGCCTCGAACCGCTCGGCCGTGATATCGGGCGCCTGCATGTTGAGCCTGTGGGTCTCGGCGGTTTCGATATAGAGCCGCAGGCCCGCCAGTTGGTCCATGATCGGACGGCCGAGCGCTGTCGGCGCCCGCATCAGATAGAAGAACAAGCCGTTGAGGGCGGCGAAAGCCGACACCAGCACGAAGGAGAACGGATAGTCCGCGATGAAAGACAGCAAGGCCGGAGGTAGCGCCATCGGCTCGTCGGGAACGATCACCGTCACCAGGGTGATAAAGAACGAGATGAAAACGGCAAAGACGGCGAGCGACATCACGCTACGAACGATGTTCCGGAATCCCGAGCCGCTGAACAGAGCCATCACGAGCGGGATGATAAACGCGCCGAGGAAAACACTGACGAAAAAGGTGGCGATGAGCACGCCGACGTCGTTCTCCTGCAGTCCGCCGATAATCAGCACGCCGATCACGACCGCGACGGTCATGACCAAACCGGCGATGGCGTAGCCGAGATTGCGGCGGAAGAAACGATCCTTGCTCTCGTTCTCGATCTTGTTGGCAAAATCGGCGCCGACCTTGGCGACGGCGGCGCCATGCGCCTTGTCGATCACGGCGCTGGTGCCTTGGCCCTTGACCCAGTCCAGAATGATTTGCTCGCCCGGCGGCAGCTTCGTGTCCTGCGGCGCGTCGGCCTTGAATTTCAGGATCAGTTTGTCGTCGCGCTGTTCGAAGGTGATGAAGCCGCGCACGGCAAGCGACAGCGCCGCCGCCGTGAAGGCGCGCCAGCGATTTCGGCCGAAGCCCCAGTTATCGATGTAATTGGCAAGCGCCGGCGACACCCCCTGCGGCGGATGAAAAAGCGGAATGATCGTGCCGCCTCTCGGATCGCGACCGACCGCGCGCCAAGCCAGCGCATAATAAATCAGGATCGCCACGAAGCCGAGACCGCTGAAAATCCAATGGCGGTTGTCCCAGAACGCATACCGGCGCGCCTGTTGCGCGCCGATCGGATCGACGGCGCCATCCGGTAACGCCGCGACGACGGTCAGCCCTTCTCCGGGGGCGAGTTGTCGCGTCGTCTCGACCGTCAGAACGCCGTCATTGCCGATGGCGCCGCGCCAGTCCTTGCCTTGCTCTCCGAGATGTCCGGTGAAGGCGGTGAAGCGCGACGGCCGCGCGCCGTCGGCCAGTTCAAGCCGATAGGTCGCGGCCAAAATCGGGAAATCCCAGAAATTGCCGGTGACATTCCAGTTCAGTTCAGGTTTGCCATCGAACCAGCGGACCTGGCGAGCGGTGGTGTAGCGGAAGACATAAGTGTAATCGCCGCGGGCCAGATTGACATCCTTGTCGCCGGCATAGATGCGCATGAAACGCTGCCGGCGTTCGGTGAAATGCGGCTCCGCCTTGCCGTCGCGGGTCACATCGAGCAATTCGAAGTCGACCTCGCGCTCGCGCCCGCCGGCGTCGCGAAAGGTCATCGGAAAATCGCGATAGATGCCGCGCCTGATCTGGCGGCCTTCGGCGCGCACGCGCACGGTTTCCGTGACGGTCAGCGTGCCGTCCCTGGCGAGCCGCACCGTCGAGTCGAAAGACAGGATGGACTCGGCGGCGAGACTCGTCCCGGCCATCGCCAGAGACACAACCAGCGCCAAAGCGCTGACAATGACGGCAAAGCGCTTCATGGCTTTGAACCGAGCGAAACCTGCGGCACCACGCGCTCGCTGTCACTGGACAGTTCGAAGAACGGCCGCTCGCGGAAGCCGAACAGGCCGGCGACGATGTTGGACGGGAACGACTGCACCAGCACATTCTGGTTGCGCGCCGCACCGTTGTAATAGCGCCGCGCCATCTGCAATTCGTTCTCCAGCGCGGAGAGTTGCTGCTGCAATTCGAGGAAGTTGGCGCTCGCCTTGAGATCGGGATAGCTCTCGGCCAGCGCGATCAGTTTGCCGAGCGCGGCCGTCAGCGCGCCTTCGGCCTGCGCGCGGCCGGCGATGTCGTCGCGCGGCAGCGCGCCCGCCTGCCCTCGCAGCTTGACGACGTCCTCGAGCAGGGATCGCTCATGCGCGGCATAGCCCTTCACGGTCTCAACCAGGTTCGGCACCAGCTCGGCGCGGCGCTTGAGCTGCACGTCGATGCCGCTCCAGGCCTCGTTCGCCATCTGCCGCGTTCGCACCAGACGGTTGAACAGGACGATGACGAAGACGAGGATGACCGCTGCGACGACGAGGATGGTCCAGGTCAGCATGATGGTTGGTCGCCCCGCCCTGCCCTAAGGTTCAAACCTTGGCGGGAACGATCATCCATTCCGCGAGGAAAAGCTAGCCGCCAGCCCCGCCGGCTTCGGTGGCGAGCCACGCGGCGCCGCAGGCTTTCGCCAGTTCGCGCACGCGCAGGATGTAGCTCTGCCGCTCGGTCACCGAAATGACGCCACGGGCGTCGAGCAGATTGAAGACGTGGGACGCCTTGATGCACTGGTCGTAGGCGGGCAGCGCCATCGCATGCTTCGACTTGTCGTCGTTGTATCCGGCGTCGAGATACTTCTTGCACGCCTGCTCGGCCATCTTGAACTGCTCGAACAACATGCCGGTATCGGCGGCTTCGAAATTGTGTTTCGAATATTCGCGCTCGGCCTGCAGGAAGACGTCGCCGTAAGTCACCTTGCGGTCGCCGTCGAGGCCGTTGAAGTTCAAGTCATAGACACGGTCGACGCCCTGCACATACATGGCGAGACGCTCGAGGCCGTAGGTGAGTTCGCCGGCGACCGGCGCGCATTCGACGCCGGCGACCTGCTGGAAGTAGGTGAACTGCGACACTTCCATGCCGTCGCACCAGCACTCCCAGCCGAGACCCCAGGCACCCAAGGTCGGGCTCTCCCAGTCGTCCTCGACGAAACGGATGTCGTGCAGATCCGACGAGATGCCGATCACCTTCAGCGAGTCGAGATAGAGCTGCTGAATGTCCGGCGGCGACGGCTTCAGGATCACCTGAAACTGATAATAGTGCTGCAGCCGGTTCGGGTTCTCGCCGTAGCGGCCGTCCTTGGGCCGGCGCGAGGGCTGCACATAGGCGGCGTTCCAGGCCTTGGGCCCGAGCGCTCGCAAGGTGGTGGCCGGATGGAAGGTGCCGGCGCCGACTTCCATGTCGTAGGGCTGCAGGATCACGCAACCCTGCCCCGCCCAGAACTGCTGGAGCGCGAGGATCAGCCCCTGGAACGAGCGAGACGGATCGAGATTGGCTGGCGCGGCGGGCATGGAACGTTCGGGCTTCCCAACAGTTTTCAGGGGCGGCCGTTTTTGACTGATTTTAAAGGATAACGGCGGCCGGGACCGTATCGGCGGCACCCTGATGGGTCAAGTCGAGACAGTTTGAACGATAGACTTCAGGCGATCTTGAAACTGTCGGACTAGACTACCAACTCAACGGCGGGCAAGAGAACAGGATACTGAATGTTGGCGTTTCAGCTTATCGGGTTGGGATTCCTGGTACTGTTCCTCGGCGCTTTGGTGACAGGCGATCACCGCGAAGCCCGGTAGCCCAGGCCCCGTTCCACCCATCCTCAAGGAAGGCTTAAGGCCGGTATTCGCCGGTCAGCGGATCGCGGCGCAAAGTCGGCCGCGCTTCGCGGTCGGCGATGCGCACCCGCACGCGGCGCTGCTCGTCGAGCTCGTCGTTGATGCGGCGCGCTTCCTTGACGACCCAGTGCACGACCATCGCGCCGCCGAGCGCGGCAAGCGACCATTTCACCAACGGCGTCAGCAAAATCGCAGGCATAGTCACTCCCTGGCGGTCCCTGCCGCCTGGTTCCGATCATTCGGACCAATCGCGGCGATTTCGCGACCGCAGAACAAACCCCGCCGTTACAGGCCGTAGCGCGACCAAAGGGCGCGTTCTTCAACGGCCGCAATGACGTCTTCGGCCAAGCCGGCGCGCGCTGCCCCGCCGAACAGGCTGGCGAGCGACAGCCGTCGCGCCAGGAACGAGCGCTCGCCGGCAATCAGCGGCATGCGCACCTTGTCGCCGTAACGCTCGCGTAATATCGAGCGCAGCTCGCCGCGACCGTCGGCGAGGCCGAGTTCGATGGCCCGAGTCGCGGTCCAGAATTCGCCGGAGAACATCGTCTTCTCCGCGCCCTTGAGGCGGGCGCCGCGGCGCTTCTTCACCAGCTCGATGAAATGCTCGTGCATGTCGGCTTGCAGCGCCTTGATGCGTTTGACGTCCTCCGGCTTCTCCTCGAGGAACGGATCGAGCATCACCTTGCGGTCGCCGGCGGTGTAGATGCGGCGTTCGATGCCGAGCTTCTTCATCAGTTCGGGAAATCCGAACGAGCCGCCGACCACGCCGATCGAGCCGACCACGGAAAAGTCGTCGCAGATGATCTCGT
>JAHCKF010000254.1 GCA_026125925.1 Pseudolabrys sp. | reverse complement strand
GAGCCTGCCGGCAAGTTCGGGGGGCGGGGTCGGAACGTCGGCCGACATCGACATGGCATGATACCTTCGGGCAGAAACCGGTTGGCGCGGCCGGCGGGCGCCGGTCGCGAGCGCAGGATTTATAGGCGATTCGGCCCGCCACAAGGCGGCCCTGCCGCTGCGGCCTGCGCCAAGAGGCCGCGCTGTCCCGTCACAAATTTGCCGATTGGCGCATCCGGCGCCTTGCGTCCGGAGGCCCCTTCCCCGTGGCGCCAAAGAATGGGATCGTTTGGTGCCCGGGCGTTCCCGGAGGGGGCTTTAGAACATGAAGCACATATTTTTTCGGATCGGGCTGGCCGGCGCCGGCCTGATCGCCACGACGGCGGCGGCTTCGGCGCAAGTATGCGTCCTGGGGATCTTCGGCGCGGCGATCTATGTTGCGGCGACCGAAAAGCGCGAACTGACACAGAAGGAAGCCATGACCTGCGGGCTGTCGCGCCTCGTCGAAGACAAAAAGAGCGACGAGAAACAGACGGCCAAGGGCAAAAAGGGCAGCAAGGCCGCGCGGAACACGGCGACTGCCCGAAAGCTCCAGTGAACGACGGAAGGACTGACCGGTGGAGATCAAACGCAGCGGCTCGCGGCCTTCGGCCAAACCATCACCCGACTACTTTACGGGCGCCGTCCGCCAGGACCCGCTGCATGAGGCGCCGGAGCCGGCGCGCGTGCGCGCGGTGCTCGTCACCTTCGAACCCGGCGCCCGCACCGCCTGGCACACGCATCCGCTCGGTCAGACCCTGATCGTCACCTCCGGGCTCGGCTGGGCGCAGCGCGATGGCGGCCCGATCGAGGAAATCCGCCCTGGCGATGTCGTCTGGTTTCCACCGGGCGAAAAGCACTGGCACGGCGCCACCGCAACGGTGGCCATGAGCCACATCGCCATCCAGGAAGCGCTCGACGGCAGCAACGTGACGTGGATGGAGAAAGTGAGCGAGGAGGATTACGGCAAAAGCGCTTAACTAATTCGAACTTTTCAGAATTAGGCGCAATGCAGTGGCCGCATAGGACTGCGGCAGCGCCAGTATTGCGTTGTAGAATTTTATCGTGGCCTGACAATACGCGCCGTGCCTGTCAGGCGCGACCGTGTCGGCCTTGAGCAAGGCCCGTTCCTCTGCCGTCAGCGCGGGCACGCCGGGTGATTTGAACATCTTGGCGAAGACGACTTTCATCTCGCCCGCCGGAATTTCACGACGCGGCGCCGCCGTCAGCACGATACGCTCATTCAATTCACGTTCGCGGTTAACCAGTTCGGCACCCAGATCCTCCGTAAAATTCCGTCCTTTGTCGGCACCGCTCGCATAAAAATAGCACGACGCAGCGCTCCGGCTCGCGAGATACTCGTACGAGTCCCGTTGCATCCTGGCAAAGTCGACAATCACATCATCATCAGCCATCGGACGAAGCTCCTCAAGCATTGCCAGTATCCTCTTGCGTGCCTTGGCGAATTGCTCCCGTTCCGTATCGCCGGAGATGTAGCTCTCATAAAATTCATTGAGAGCGGCCTCATACCGCGCCGGATATTTCGCCTTCGTCGCCTGCATCAGCGGCAGCGACTTGACCATGAAGGCGTCTATCCGCTCCTTGCTGGCATCGCTGCCATAACCCGAGACCGCGAACCGCGCATTATCGACCACGCTGGTGATCGCGTGGGCGCGAACAAGTTCATCGGCGGCCGGCTTCCACAAGGTGGACGATGGCGTATTCAACGCACGGCTGACAAAGGGCGCCGAAAATCCGGCCTCGACGAACAGCTTCGACTGGTCGGCAATCGCATCCTTCATGTCCGCGGCCGTCATGCCAGGAAACGACGGCGCGTGAAAGCCGAGCCTCGCGCGCCGAGCGATGAAACGTTCCTTGCCGCCCGCAAAAGCGAGCGTGCAGGCCGACGCACATTCGAGCGAGACATACGTCGTCAGGCCCTTGTCCTTGATGACGGAGTAGAGCTTCCTGGCCTCGCCGATCCGGCCGCCGCCGCTGTGCAGGTGCACGACCTTGATCTGCGGCGATGCCTTGAGAATCTTGCTGAAATCCGCTGTCAGTCCATATTTGAAGCCGCCGGTGATTTCGGCTTCAGTACCGTTGCGCATCGTGCGAAGCGAATACGGCGCGATCTCGGGATCGCCGAGGAACGCGATGCGCGTCGCCTCAGCGAGTTGCGGCAAGCCGTCCTTGACGAAAATGACGGCAAAGTTGATTGCCATGACGACGGCCGCGAACTTCGCCGCCCGCGCCCAGAACGACCCCTTGCCGATCTCCGCGCGCAGTTCGATGTGCCGGTTGGCCGAGCGCCACAGGCCGACAATCTGCCACACCGAAATCGCCGCGACCGCGAACCAGATCGCGAAAAACATGGCGAATATCAGCGTCGGCTCGTAGCCGGCGTCGGACCTGAAGATGGCAGCGATAGTGGCGACGACGACCGAAGAGACGATGCCGACGACAAAGTTGACGACCCAATACGAGAACCAGAGCGGCAACAGGCCGCGCCAGTGCCGCGCGACGAAATTCCAATCCGGCGGAGCCGGCGCCGGGTTCTCCGTGGCGGGTTCCATCGACGTCACGGCCATGCTCCTCCTCAGAGGGGTCGATCGCACGATGACTTTAGCCCGGCGCCATGCGCGCGGAAGTGATGCCGGTCACACGCCGCGGCCCGGACGGTCTACTTCTGCATCTCCGCCAATGCCCGCTCCAGTGGCATTGGCGACACCTGGATGGCGCCGTCGAACGGCACGTCCATGTCGAGCGTCAGAAATATCGTGCCGGCGATCAGCACCGCCGACGCGACGAAGCTCGTGGACATCACCGGATTGCCCGGCGCGCGATAGCCGTAGCTCGCGAACACGACGATGAGCCACGCGGCCGTCAGCGCGATCAGCGGCAACGGGATGGTGCCTTCGGACTGTTCGACCAGCGCCCAGCGCATGGCATAGACCGTCTCGAAGCGCTGCTCCAGCCGCGCCTTGAGCGCCACGTGATCAGGATCGGCTGGTGCCAGGTCGCGCAGCGCATTGCCGACATCGTTGAGCAGAGCTTCGGCCGGCCGGCTGCCGAGCACCGGATCGCTCTGCGCCATGCGCGCCGCGGCCTGTTTGGTATAGACCTGCAGATACTGCCGCGCCTGATCGGTGTCGGACCCGTAATGCCGCATGATCCGGTCGAGCAGGATCAGTTCGGTGGCGTAAGCATGGACGGACCTGTCGACGCTGTCGAACGTGCCGCGCGCCGAGCTGATCATCAGGCCGAGAACCAGCGACGCCAGCACGACAAAGATGTTGGCGATAAGGCGGACGATCTCTTCGGTGTCGCTCTGGCGGTGCTTCTCCGGCAGGCGGCGATAAAGCGCGGCGCTGCCGAGCGAGGCCGCGATCAGTGCGCCGGCGACCAGAACCGCGATGACGGCTTCGTTCATGAAAAAGGGCCCCCGCCAACCGGCGGAGACCCTAGCGCGCCCGATTTAGAAACACTAGCGGGTGAATTTCTTGTACTTCAGCCGGTGCGGAATGATGCTGTCGGTGCCGAGCCGGCGCATCTTGTCCTTCTCGTAATCCTGGAAGTTACCCTCGAACCACTCGACATGGCTGTCGCCTTCGAAAGCGAGGATGTGCGTCGCGATGCGGTCGAGGAACCAGCGGTCATGGCTGATGATCACGCCATCGTGGCAATTGCCCGCGCGCGCGAGACCCCGTAATCTCAATCCCGTAACGCGTACCATTTCCATCCGGAAGGATAGACCTCGTGTCGATACGTTATGTTGCGACTGGGGCTGCGATCGCAGCCTTGCTTGGTTCTTTCAGTCTCGCGAAAGCCCAGTCCGACCCCGAGATGCTGACGGGCGGCGCGCCCAAGAAGGGCGTCTACAATATCTTCGGCCTGGACGGCACCGGCCTCGGCCGCACCAAAGTGAGCTATCCAAGTAATTATGCGCCGGGCACCATAGTCGTCGATACGAAGGCGCGGCGGCTCTATCTCATTGAAGGAAACGGCTCGGCGCTGCGCTACGGCATCGGTGTGGGCCGGGCTGGTTTCCAGTGGAAAGGCACGCACAAGATCACCGCGAAAAAGGTCAATCCGCCCTGGACGCCGCCGCCGGAGATGATCGCGCGGCAACCGGATGTGCCGCGGCACATGAAAGGTGGCGACCCCGAAAATCCTCTCGGCACGCACGCGATGTATCTCGGCAGCACGCTCTACCGGATTCACGGCTCGCCCGACGCGAGTTCGGTCGGCGAAGCGGAATCGTCGGGTTGTTTCCGGATGAGGAACACGGACGTAGCCGATCTTTATGAGCGGGTCCCAGTCGGCACGACCGTCGTCGTGAAGTGAGAGGCGGCTCAATCGCCCGGCATTGCAATGCCGGCCTCGATCGGGCCGGCCTGCAGGTTATCTACTAAACTTCTTATACTTCAGCCGGTGCGGAATGATGCTGTCGGTGCCGAGCCGGCGCATCTTGTCCTTCTCGTAATCCTGGAAGTTACCCTCGAACCACTCGACATGGCTGTCGCCTTCGAAGGCGAGGATATGGGTGGCGATGCGGTCGAGGAACCAGCGGTCATGGCTGATGATCACGGCGCAGCCGGCGAAATCCTCCAGCGCCTCTTCCAGCGCCCGCAGCGTATCGACGTCGAGATCGTTGGTCGGTTCGTCGAGCAGCAAGAGGTTGGCGCCGGTGCGCAGCATCTTGGCCAGATGCACGCGGTTGCGCTCGCCGCCCGAGAGCGTGCCGACCTTCTTCTGCTGGTCGGCGCCCTTGAAGTTGAACAGCGAAACATACGCCCGGCTCGGCACTTCCTTCTTGCCGACCATGATCTGGTCGAGGCCGTCGGAGATTTCCTGCCAGATGGTCTTGTTCGGATCGAGCGCGTCGCGCGACTGGTCGACGTAACCGAGATGCACCGACTCGCCGATCTTGATCGTGCCTGCGTCCGGCTTGTCCTGGCCGGTGATCATGCGGAACAGCGTGGTCTTGCCGGCGCCGTTCGGGCCGATGACGCCGACAATGCCGCCCGGCGGCAGCTTGAAGGTGAGATCGTCGATCAGCAGGCGGTCGCCGAAGCCTTTCGACAGATGCTCGAAATCGACGACGTTCTGGCCGAGACGTTCGGCCACGGGGATGGTGATCTGCGCCACGGTGTTGGTCTTGGCGTTGGCGATCTTGAGCAATTCCTCGTAGCGCTCATAGCGCGCCTTCGATTTGGTCTGGCGCGCCTTGGGCGAGGATTGCACCCACTCGCTCTCGCGCTCGAGCGTGCGACGGCGCGCTTCGTCCTCGCGGCCTTCCTGCTCCAGACGCTTCTGCTTCTGCGCCAGCCACGAGGTGTAGTTGCCTTCGTAGGGGATGCCGCGGCCGTGATCGAGTTCGAGGATCCAGCCGGTGACGTTGTCGAGGAAGTA
>JAHCKF010000253.1 GCA_026125925.1 Pseudolabrys sp. | reverse complement strand
GCGGCCTGCCCTGTGGCGCGGCCGCGGCCGCCGCTTACTGCCACACCCAGAATTTCGCTACCGCGATGTCGTACCGCCGGGTCGATCGCGACGATATCACCGGGGCGATTCCCGCCGGCGGCGCCGGCGGCTGCAAAGGCCCGGCCTGCGACGACGTGGTGGCGATCGTCTGCAACCGCTGAGCTCGTTCATCCACAGAAGTTCCATGATGAGGCGCTCAGCCCCGGCTGACGCGGCTAAATAGGCCACGGCGGTTGAGTTATCGCCGTCATCCCGGTACGTAGGAACTCCGGTTCCTCCGATCGCACGGACGCATGATTCAGGCGCGCGAGACCCCGACTCCGATCCCGACCGCTGCCGAACGTGCCGCCAGTCTCGCGGAGCGGCCGCTCAAGCTGCTGATCGCCGCCTCCATCGCCCTGCCGCTCGCTATTTTCGCGATCGCGTCGTGGATTTCCTACGACCAGCACATGAGCGAGGCCTCCGACCGCCTGCAGCGCACGGTCGGCACCATGCAGGAACATGCCATCAAGGTGTTCGAGACCTTCGCCATCAGCGAACGGTACCTCGAGGAACTTTTCAACGACGTGCCTGACGGCGTCATCCGTCAAAACGAGAGTCAGTACAGCGCGCGCATCCGCAATTTCATCAAGACGCTGCCGCAGCTGCGCGACCTCTGGGTCATCGACCGCAACGGTCGGCCGCTGGTCGCCGGAACGGTCCATCCGCTGCCGCGCGATCTCGACCTGTCGGACCGCGATTATTTCACCGCGCATACCTCCAGCAACACCGACACATTTATCAGCAAAGTGGTGCAGGCGCGCGTCGCCGACACCAACTTCTTCGCTATCACCCGCAAACGGTTGACGCGAACGGACGAGTTCGACGGCATCTACCTCGTCTCGATCGCACCCGAATATTTCACGCGCTATTATTCGCAATTGCCGCAGTCCGACGTCAGCGTGGCCGGGCTCATCCGCGGCGACGGCGAGACGCTGGCGCGCTATCCGGCGACGGCGCCGTCCGCCCTGACGCCGACGACGTCGCCGATGATGCGGGCAATCGCCGCGCAGCCGACCGCCGGCATCACTTATGGCTACTCGGCGATCGACGGCGAGCAGCGCATCATCGCCTATCGCAAGCTGCCGGACTATGGCGTATACGTTTATGCCGCGCTGAACACCGCGACGGTGCGCTCCGAATGGATCAGCGATATGTCGGCGCATCTCGTCTTCGGTATTCCGGCGACGCTCGCCATGGTCGGGCTCGGCATCCTCACCTTGCGGCACACCCGGCGCGAGGCCGAAATCAACGCGCAACTGGCGCAGGAGGCGGCGCGCCGCCAATCGACCGAGCTCGCGCTGCGCCAAGCGCAGAAGATGGAGGCGGTCGGTCGCCTGACCGGCGGCATCGCCCACGACTTCAACAACCTGCTCACCGCCATCATCGGCAATGTCGAACTGGCGCTTCGGCGCAACACCTCGGAAGACGCGCGCGTCGCCAATTCGCTCAACGCCATTCGCCAGGCCTCGATGCGCGCCGCGACTTTGGTGCAGCGGCTGCTCACCTTCTCGCGCCAGCATCCGCAGGAGGTGAAGGTCGTCGACATCAACCGCCTGGTCATCGACATGTCGGAACTGCTGCATCGCTCGATCGGCGAGACGGTGCGTGTGGAAACCGTGCTTGCCGGCGGCCTGTGGAAGGCCGCGCTCGATCCGAACCAACTGGAAAGCGCGATCCTCAATCTCTCGGTCAATGCCCGCGACTCGATGCCGAATGGCGGCCAATTGACCATCGAAACCTCGAACGCCTATCTCGACGAAGCCTACATCAAGCAATCGAACGCCGAGGTCGAAGCCGGCCAGTTCGTGCTCGTCGCCGTCAGCGATACCGGGAGCGGCATGACGCCGGAAGTGCGCGACCGCGCCTTCGATCCGTTCTTCACCACCAAGCCGGCGGGCGTCGGCTCCGGCCTCGGCCTGAGTATGGTCTACGGTTTCGTCAAGCAATCGCACGGCCATATTCAGATCTACAGCGAGATCGGCCAGGGCACGGCAATCAAGATGTATTTCCCGCGCCTCACCGATCCGTCGGCTTATCCGACCTGGGAAGCGGTGGCCGAACTGGCGCCGTCGCGCGCGGGCAAGTATTCGGAAACCATCCTGCTGGTCGAGGACGACTCGGACGTCAGCCGTTTCGTCATCGATGCGCTGAGCGACATGGGATACCGTGTCATCCACGCCGAGACCGCCGCCGATGCGCTCGACAAGCTCAAGGCGACGCCGGAGGTCCAGCTCTTGTTCACCGACGTGGTGCTGCCGGGCGGCATGAACGGCCGCGAACTGGCCAACGAGGTGAAGAAGTTGCGGCCCGAATTGCCGGTCGTCTTCGCTACCGGCTACACGCGCAATGCCATCATCCATCACGGCCGGCTCGACACCGACGTCGATCTCCTGACCAAGCCGTTCACCAGCGAGGCGCTGGCAAAGAAGCTGCGCCAGGTGCTCGACGACGGCGCGCGCAAGAAATAGCGCGACCTGCACCGCATCATCTACCGGATGGCCCGCATGCGCAGGGCATGAATCACGGGGTTCATATCTCCCGTCCGATCGCGCGATCGAGCGACCAGCGCCCGCCGCCGCGCACCAGGAAGTGAAACACCACGATCGACCAGAACAGGGGATATTCGAAGCCGAGGTTGTTCCAGGCAAAGCCGTTCGGCGCGTGGAATTTGATCGCGACCAGCAGGAAGATCAGCACTGGCACGGCAGCGAGGCGCGTGAGAAGCCCGGCGGCAAGACAGAGCCCGCCAAGAAATTGCGTGGCGCCGGTGACGATGGTCCAGAACACCGCCGGATGAAATCCGGCCTGAGCGAAGAAAGCGATATTGGCGTCGCGGGCGGCGAACAGGATGAGATAACCGTGCGCCGCCATCGACAGGCCGGCGCACAGCCGGATCAGCGGTTCGGTGATCGGTGCCACGGCGCTGTACAGGCCGCCGAGGGCCGGGATCAGAAGACGTGGCTCGCCGTTCATGGTCGCCCTCGCCTGTGGTCACGTTGCTGCTGTCGCCCCGCGCCGCGGCGCGCCGCCACATCATACGCCGCTCCCGCCCAGCCGGGCGCAGCTTCGGAACACAACCATGCTACCGGACGGTAGCAGGGAAAAGACCTTGCCGCCCTGTGGTTTAATGCACCCCCCATCTTAGCTTAGAATCCTTCCAAACATGTTGCGGAGCCCCGGCCAATCGGCCAAATTCACGGCCACGCGCTGGATATCCTCACCACCCCGATCCGGCGCCAAGGTACGGCAGCCGGCGATGAACGAGAGAACGGGCAAAGGCATTCCCGCGAGCGCGGCCGGCGGCAGCGATGCCGCACTCTCGCTGGACGCTTTCCTGCCGCACCGGCTGTCGATCTGCGCGCAATCGGTGGCGCTGGCACTGGCAAAGATCCATGCCGACCGTCACCAGATCGGCGCGCCGGAATGGCGCGTGCTGGTTGTTCTCGGCGAAGGCGGCAGCATGACCGCCAAGGCCATCGGCCAGCGCAGCCAGATGCACAAGACCAAGGTGTCGCGCGCCGTCGCCCTGCTGGAGCGCCGCGCGCTGGTGATACGGCGCAGCAACAGCGCCGACCTGCGCGAGGCATTCCTGTCGCTGACGCCGGAGGGCCGCAGCCTGTACGAGAATCTGGCGCCGGGCGCGCTGGAATTCGCCGATCGGCTGATCGCCGCCATCGAGCCGGCGGACCGCGAAGCGCTGCACCGCATTCTCGAGCGGCTCACGCAAATCTCCACGGAAATCGCCAGCGATATCGCCAACGGCCGCTCGGCCCGCTAAATTCCCGCCGGCATCAGCCGCCCATCCTGCCGGGGGACCTTTCGTGAAGCTGTACAGCTACTTTCGTTCATCCGCCGCCTATCGCGTGCGGATCGCGCTCAATCTCAAGGATCTGCCCTACGAGATGGCGGCGATCCACCTGACCAGGGACGGCGGCCAGCAGTTCAAGGACAGCTTCCGCGCCATCAATCCGCAGGCCCGCGTGCCGGCGCTGCAGTTGTCGAGCGGCGAGGTGCTGACGCAATCGCTCGCCATCATCGCCTATCTCGACGAGGTGTTTCCCGACCCACCGTTGTTGCCGGTCGACGCGCTCGACCGCGCCCGCGTGCGTGCCGCGGCGCAGGTCGTCGCCTGCGATATCCACCCGCTCAACAATCTGTGTGCGCTGCGCTATCTCAAGCGCGAGCTCCATCAGGAGCAGGCCGCGATCGATGCCTGGTATCATCACTGGGTGATCGAGGGCTTCACGGCGCTCGAACAAATGATCGAGCCGGGACCCTATTGCTTCGGCTCGCATGTCACGCTCGCCGATGTGTGCCTGGTGCCGCAGGTATTCAACGCGCGCCGCCTCAACGTCCCCCTCGCCGCTTTTCCGAAAATCGTCGCGGTCGAGACGGCCTGTCTCAAGCTCGCCGCCTTCGACAAGGCGCGGCCCGAAAAACAGCCCGACGCCGAATAGCGACGTTGGCGCGGCCGCGTACTGCGCGCCGCGGCCCCGCCCCCTCCAACCATCGTGACCATGCCGTGACCGCCGCCAAACTCGCCCGCGTCATGTTCTGGATGACCGGCGCCCTGCTGTCGTTCTCGGCGATGGCCGTGTCGGTGCGCGAACTGTCGCGCGCGGGATTCAATATCTTTGAAATCCTGGCTGTACGCAGCGGCATCGCGCTGGTGATCCTGCTGTCACTGCCGCTGCTGATGCCGGAACTACGCGCGCAAATTTGGCCGCGGCGCATCGGACTCAATCTGTTGCGCAACGCCGTGCACTATGCCGGGCAATATGCCTGGGCGCTCAGCGTCACCATCCTGCCGCTGGCCATGGTGTTCGCGCTGGAATTCACCATGCCGGCCTGGACGGCGCTGCTGGCGCCATGGCTGCTCGGCGAACGGCTGACGCCGAGCCGCATCGGCGTCGTCGTGCTCGGTCTGATCGGCGTGCTGGTCGTGCTGCGGCCGGGCCTGGCCAGCTTCGACCCGGCGGCCGGGCTCGTTCTGCTCGCGGCGGTCGGCTTTGCCGTGACCATGATCACCACCAAGATGCTGACGGCGACGCAGACGACTTTCAGCATCCTGTTGTGGATGATGATTATCCAGTTTCCGCTGTCGCTGGCCGGCAGCAATCCGGCGATTTTCATCGATCCCGCTACCTATGATTTGCGCCACATTTTGCCCGCAATTGGCGTCGGTATAGCGGGCCTGAGTTCGCACTTCTGTCTCACCAATGCCTTCCGCGCCGGCGATGCCACGCTGGTTGTGCCGCTCGATTTCATGCGGATACCCCTGATCGCTGTCGTCGGCTGGGCGTTTTACAACGAAGGGCTCGACATCTGGGTGCTGGTCGGCGCGCTGATCATCATCGCCGGCATCCTCTGGAACCTGCACTCCGAGCGCACCCATGCCCGCTGAGA
>JAHCKF010000252.1 GCA_026125925.1 Pseudolabrys sp. | reverse complement strand
TTCGGCAACGGCACCTCGACGGTGCACCGGCAGATCGCGGCGAGCGTGCTCAACGCCAGCCCGGACGCCATCGCCTTCACGCAGTCAGACACCGATCACGGCGGCCATGACACCGGCGCCTATGGCTCGACCGGCACCGTGGTCGCCGGCCGCGCCACGCAGCGCGCGGCGGAGGCATTGCGCGACAGACTCCTCGACTTCGCCGCCGAGCAATCCGGCGTCGAACGGGCACAGTGCAAGCTCATGGGCGACGCCGTCGATTGCGGCGGCAGGAGCATGGCGCTCAGCGAACTGTTCCGGATTGCAGAGTCGTTCGTCGTCGATCTGTCGGCGCATGGCACGAGCAATGGCATTCCGCGTTCCGTCGCCTTCAATGTCCACGGCTTTCGCGTCGCGGTGAACAAGAACACCGGCGAGGTGAAGATATTGAAGAGCGTACAGGCCGCCGACGCCGGCTTCGTTATCAACCCGATGCAGTGCCGCGCCCAGATCGAGGGCGGCGTGGCGCAGGCGCTGGGGGCCGCGATCCTCGAGGAGGTCGTCATCGACAATGCGGGCCGCGTCACCAATCCGGCGCTGCGCCACTACCGCATCCCGGCCTTTGCCGATGTTCCCCACACCGAGGTGCTGTTCGCCAAGACCTCCGACGAACTCGGTCCGTTCGGCGCCAAGTCGATGAGCGAGAGCCCTTACAATCCGGTCGCCGCCGCGCTGGCCAATGCCATCCGCGCCGCCACGGGGGTGCGGTTTTATTCGCTGCCGATGCGGCCGGACCGGGTTCATGCGGGCATCACAGCCGCCGGCTAACCACGTCTTCCTAAACTGCTGGAATCGAGGCCGTTTTGAGCGCCCAATCGGCGGGCAGACGGCCCGAAACTTGCTTCTTCAAAGGGCAAACGTTCGGCTTTCAAAGCGCATAAACTGGCCTCGCCACAGGTAACGGGTATCCATGTCCATCCTCGCCGGCCTCCATCATCTGACGAGCTACAAATACGACAAACCCATCGCGCTCGGGCCGCAGATCGTCCGCCTGCGGCCAGCGCCGCACAGCCGCACCCGGATCCCGAGCTACTCGCTGAAGGTGACGCCGGCCGAGCACTTCGTGAACTGGCAGCAGGACCCGCACGGCAACTGGCTCGCCCGCTTCGTCTTCCCGGAAAAGACCACCGAGTTCTCGGTCACCGTCGATTTCACCGCCGATCTCGAAGTCATCAATCCGTTCGACTTCTTCGTCGAGCCTTATGCCGACAAGTGGCCCTTCACCTATGCCGACGAGCTCAAGGACGATCTGACGCCTTATCTCAAGGCGGAACCGGCCGAGCCCTTGCTCCAGACGTTGATCGACTCGATTCCGCGCGAGGCGCCCAACACGGTCAACTTCATTGTCGATCTCAACCAGCGCCTCAACAGGGCGGTCAAATACGTCGTGCGCCTGGAGCCCGGCGTGCAGACGCCGGACGAAACCTTGTCCTGCGGCCTCGGCTCGTGCCGCGACTCGGCGTGGCTCATGGTGCAGTTGCTGCGCCATATCGGTCTCGCCGCGCGCTTCGTCTCCGGCTACCTGATCCAGCTGCGCCCCGATCTCAAATCGCTCGATGGCCCGAGCGGCACCGAGGTCGATTTCACCGATCTGCACGCTTGGACCGAAGTCTATCTGCCGGGCGCCGGCTGGATCGGACTCGATCCGACCTCCGGCCTGTTGTGCGGCGAAGGCCATATCCCGGTGGCGGCGACGCCGCATTACCGTTCCGCCGCGCCGATCACCGGCCTGGTCGAGCCGGCCGAAGTCACGTTCGACTTCGAGATGAAGGTCGAGCGCATCGCCGAGCGCCCGCGTGTCACCGCGCCGTTCTCGGATGACGCGTGGACCGCGCTCGATCAGCTCGGCAACAAGGTCGATGCCGATCTCACCGCATGGGACGTGCGGCTCACTATGGGCGGCGAGCCGACTTTCGTCTCCATCGACGATTATCAGTCGGCCGAGTGGAACACCGCGGCGCTGGGGCCGCAGAAGCTCAAGCGCGCCGGCGATCTCATCGAGCGCCTGCGCATGCGCTTCGCGCCGGGCGCACTGCTGCACTACGGCCAGGGCAAATGGTATCCGGGCGAAGAACTCCCGCGCTGGGCCTATTCGCTGTATTGGCGGCGCGACGGCGAGCCGATGTGGCAGAACCTCGATCTCATCGCCCGCGACAAGACCACGCCGCCGCCGACCTCGCTCGACCTGCAAACGTTCGCCGAAGCCGTCGCGGCGCGCATCGGCCTGCGCCCCGACTTCGTGCAGCCGGTCTATGAAGACCCGGCCGAGCGGCTGCTCAGGGAAGGCGCGCTGCCAGACAATGTCGATCCGGCCAATCCGAAGCTCGACGACGCCGCCGAGCGCAACCGCATCATGCGCTCCTTCGAGCGCAAGCTGACGCATCCGGCGGGCTTCGTCATTCCGGTGCAGCACTGGACCGCGCAGGCCAGCGGCGGCTGGCTGTCGGAAATATGGCAGACGCGACGGGGCCGACTGTTCCTCATCCTCGGCGATTCACCGGCGGGCTTGCGCCTGCCGCTCGGCCAATTGCCCTACATCGCGCCGGCCGATTATCCGCATCCGATTCCGGCCGATCCGTTCAGCGAGCATCCGGCGCTGGCGGCGGTGGCCGCGGCCGCCGAGCCCGGCAAGGCGCCGCCTTTGCAGCCGGAGACCTTGGTGGCGCAGGCGAAGCCCGGCGCGCTGTCGCAGTTGCAGGCGCAGAATTTCCCGGTGCGCACCGCGCTGACCATGGAAATCCGCGACGGCCGCCTCGCCGTGTTCATGCCGCCGACCGAGCGGCTGGAGGATTATCTCGAACTGCTCGGCGCCGTCGAATCGACCGCCGAGACGCTCAACATTCCGGTGCACATCGAGGGCTATGCGCCACCGCACGATCCGCGCATCAGCGTCATCAAGGTGACGCCCGATCCCGGCGTCATCGAGGTCAACGTTCACCCGGCCGCGAACTGGCGCGAAGCCGTCGATATAACACGCGGGCTCTACGACGATGCACGGCAGTCACGCCTCGGCACCGACAAGTTCATGACCGACGGGCGGCATACCGGCACCGGCGGCGGCAACCATGTCGTCCTCGGCGGCCAGTTCGCCTCCGACTCGCCATTCCTGCGCCGGCCGGATCTGTTGAAGAGTCTGGTGCTGTACTGGCAGCGCCATCCGTCGCTGTCTTATCTGTTCTCCGGCCTGTTCATCGGCCCGACCAGCCAGGCGCCGCGCATCGACGAAGCGCGCCAGGACATCCTCTACGAACTCGAAATCGCCATGTCGAACGTGCCGGCGCCCGGCAACGGCTATACACCGCCGCCGTGGCTGGTCGATCGCCTGTTCCGCAACATCCTCGTCGATGTTACCGGCAACACGCATCGCACCGAGATCTGCATCGACAAACTGTTCTCGCCGGACGGCCCGACCGGCCGCCTCGGGCTCGTCGAATTCCGCTGCTTCGAGATGCCGCCCGATGCGCGCATGTCGCTGGCGCAGCAGCTCCTGCTGCGCGCGCTGGTCGCGTGGTTCTGGCGCGAACCGCAGGACGGCAAACTGGCGCGCTGGGGCACGGCGCTGCACGACAAGTTCATGCTCGAGCATTACGTCTGGAGCGACTTCCTCGACGTGCTCGATGACCTGAAGCGCGCCGGCTATGCGTTCGATCCGGTGTGGTTCGACGCGCAGCGGCAATTCCGCTTCCCGCGCTACGGCGTCGTCGAGCATGGCGGCGTGTCGCTCGAACTGCGCCACGCGCTCGAACCCTGGCACGTGCTCGGCGAAGAGAGCATCAGCGGCGGCGGCACCACGCGCTTCGTCGATTCATCGGTCGAGCGCTTGCAGATCAAGGTCGAGGGCTTCGTCGAAGGCCGCCATGCCGTTACCTGCAACGGCCGCCGCCTGCCGCTGCGCTCCACCGGCCGCAGCGGCGAAGCCGTCGCCGGCGTGCGCTTCAAGGCGTGGAATTTGTCGGCGGCCCTGCAACCGACGCTGCCTGTCAACGCGCCGCTCACTTTCGACATCGTCGATTTGTGGAGCCGGCGCTCGCTGGGCGGCTGCGTCTATCACGTGGCGCATCCGGGCGGCCGCAATTACGAGACATTTCCTGTGAACTCCTACGAGGCGGAGGCCCGCCGCCGGGCGCGCTTCGAGGATATCGGCCATACTGGCGGCCGTTACGAGCCGCCGCCGGAGGCGCCGTCGCTCGAATTTCCGCACACGCTTGACCTGAGAAGGCCGGGCTGGCTCTAACCCGACATCATGGCTGTGCCGCGCGACAAGACCCTGGAAACGGAAGCAGGCCTCGACGCCTTCGTCGCCGGTTATCGGCCGCTGCCGGGCATTGTCGATGAGATGATGGACGCGGACGGCGCGGTGCGTCCGCACTGGCGCAGGCTGCTGTCGCAGTTCGCCGCACTGGGGTCCGAGGAGATCGGCCGCCGCTTTGCCGCCGCCGATCGCTACCTGCACGATTCCGGCGTGTTCTACCGCGTCTATGAGGATCCGGCCGGCGCCGAGCGGCCCTGGCCGCTCAGCCACGTGCCGCTGATCATCGAGCCCACCGAATGGAGGGCGCTCGAAGCCGGCCTCATCCAGCGCGCGCATCTACTTGAGGCGGTGCTGGCCGACGCTTACGGCGCCGGCGAGATGATGCGCGATGGCCGCCTGCCCGCGGCTCTGGTTGCCGGCAATCCGGAATTCCTGCGGCCGCTGGTCGGCGTCGAACCGCCGGGCGGCGCGCATCTGCGCTTCTATGCCGTCGATGTCGGCCGCGGTCCCGACGGCCGCTGGTGGGTGCTCGGCGACCGTGCGCAAGCGCCCAGCGGCGCCGGCTATGCCATCGAAAGCCGGCTGGCGCTGTCGCGCGCCATGCCCGACATCTATGCACGGACGCGTGTCGAGCGTGTTGCCCCTTTCTTCCAGGCGTTTCAGGCGGAGTTGTTCAGCCACAACCGCCACGACGATGCGCGTGTTTGCCTGCTCACGCCGGGGCCGCTCAACGAAACCTATTTCGAGCACACGTTCCTGGCGCGCTATCTCGGCCTGCTGCTGGTCGAGGGCGAGGATTTGATCGCGCGCGATGACGGCGTCTTCATCCGCACCATCTCCGGCCTGCGCCGCACCGACGTGCTGCTGCGCCGCATCGACGCCGACTTCGCCGATCCGCTCGAACTCAACGCCGCCTCGCGGCTCGGCGTCGCCGGACTGGTGCAGGCGGTGCGCGACGGCAAGGTGGTCATCGCCAACGCGCTCGGCGCCGGCCTCGTCGAAGCGCGCGCCATGCTCGCCTTCCTGCCGGCGCTGGCGCCGCAGGTGCTCGGCGAAGAACTGTCGCTGCCGAACATCGCCACCTGGTGGCTCGGCCGCAAGGATGTGCGCGAGGACGTGCTGCGCCGGCTCGACGACGTCGTCATCGCTCCGGCCTTCGGCACGCAGATGGCCGGCCTGCGGCTCGGCGGCGGCGTGCTCGG
>JAHCKF010000251.1 GCA_026125925.1 Pseudolabrys sp. | reverse complement strand
CGCCGCCTTCGCCATTACCGATCCCCTGAAATCCCGATTGTCGGGCAATGCGCGTCGCGCCGGCTCGCCGCGCCGTCGTGACGCCGGCAAGCCGCCCCCTTGCCGCCACCATTCGTGCCGGCGGCGCCACGTTAGGGGCGGTATGGTTAACAGAACCTTTCCCGGGTTCCCGAAGCGGCAAGAATTGCCGGGTCATATCGGCCGTTATGGTGATTTTTGCCTTGCGATTTATGACTGACGAAACGTTAAGACACTGAAATACCTAGGTTTTATGACTTGGCACGGCGTCTGCAATTCATCTCGCCAGAAGCGTCAGGCTTGGGAGAGCCAAAGCGTTTCGGCACACGGCGCGGCCGGCCTCGGGAGGGCGGGCAGCGTCGGGATCAAGGGGAGATGACCGATGCAGAATTCGCTGCTGGTCGGACTATCGCGTCAGGTCGCGCTTCGGCGCGAACTCGACGTCGTGGCGAACAACATCGCCAACGTGAACACGCCCGGCTTCAAGGCCGACGGCACCGTGTTCGAGGAATTCATCGGCAAGGTCGCGCGTTCCGACATGGACGACCTGTCGCGCCGCGACAGCCGCGTCAGCTTCGTGCGCGATCGCGCCACCTGGATCGACCTCGGCCAGGGCAACATGGAGCGCACCGGCAACCCGACCGACGTCGCCATCCAGGGCCAGGGCTTCTTCGCGGTACAGACGCCGCAGGGCGAGCGCTACACGCGCAATGGCGCCTTCCAGATCAATTCGCAGGGCCAGCTCGTCACCGGTGAAGGCTACCCGGTGCTCGGCGACAACGGCCCGATCCAGTTCCAGCCGAACGACCGCGAGATCCAGATCAGCGCCGACGGCACGATCAGCGTCAGCGTCCCCGGCGCTACCGGCGAGTCGCTGCGCGGCAAGCTGCGCATGGTCGCCTTCGACAATCCCGGCGCGCTGCGCAAGAGCGGCGCCGGCACCTTCGCCCTCGCCGACGGCGTCAACATCGTGCCCGACACCACCTCGCGCTTCTCGCAAGGCACCATCGAGAAGTCGAACGTGCGCTCGGTCGTCGAGATGACGCGGATGATCGAGATCTCGCGGACCTACACCCAGGTCGCCAACCTGATCCAGGCTCAAGCCGATTTGTCGCGCAGCGCCGTGAACAAACTGGCCGACGTGCCGAACTGAGGCGGACGGAGAATAGACCATGCGAGCCTTGCACACCGCCGCGACCGGAATGATGGCCCAGGAACTCAACGTTCAGGTCATCTCCAACAACATCGCCAACATGCGCACCACCGCCTACAAGCGGCAACGCGCCGAATTCCAGGACTTGCTCTACGAGCACGTCAGCCGCGTCGGCACCCAGACCTCGTCGCAGGGCAACCTGCTGCCCGCCGGCATCGAACTCGGCTCCGGCGTCAAGACGGTCGGCACGCCGCGCCTGATGACGCAGGGCACGTTGCTGCAGACCGGCAAGGACTACGACGTCGCCATCCGCGGCGAAGGCTTCTTCAAGATCCAGATGCCGGACGGCACCACGGCCTATACCCGCGACGGCTCCTTCGAGCTCGACGCGCAAGGCCGCATCGTCACCGCTTCCGGCAATCTGCTGCAGCCCGGCCTGACCATTCCGCAGAACGCCACCTCGGTGACGATCAACGCGCAGGGCCAGGTGTCGGTCGGCCTGCCGGGCCAGACGACGCAATCCAATGTCGGCCAGATCGAACTGGCGATGTTCATCAACAAGGCCGGCCTCAAGGGCATCGGCGACAATCTGTATCTCGAAACGCCCGCCTCCGGCACGCCGCAGTCCGGCACGCCGCAGCTCAACGGCTTCGGCGACTTGCAGCAAGGCAACCTCGAACAGTCCAACGTCGAGGCGGTGAGCGAAATCTCCGACCTGATCGCAGCGCAGCGCGCCTATGAAATGAACGCCAAGGTCATTTCGGCGGCCGACCAGATGCTGCAATCGACGTCCAACATGATGCGCTGAGGCACAGCCATGCTCAACACCATGATCCGGACCTTGACCGCCGCCGCTCTCTGCGCCGCTTCCGCCACGATGGCGCTGGCGCAAAGCGCCGAGCCGGCGCGGCCCTATCTCAAGCACGACGTCACCGTGACCTCGAGCGTGGTGCGCATCGGCGACCTGATCGAGAATGCCGGCATCGTCGCCAACATCCCGATCTTCCGCGCGCCGGATCTCGGCACCACCGGCACGGTGCCGGTGGAAACCGTGATCGCCGCGGTGCGGCCGCACGCCCTGGTCGGCTTCGATACCGGCGGCGCCGCCGATGTGGTGGTGACGCGCGCCGCGCGCGAGATTCCGGTCGCCGACATCGAGAAGACTTTGGCCAGCGCCATCGCCAGCCGCTTCAACATCGGCGCTGCCGCCGATATCAAGGTCTATTTCGACCGCGATCCGCGCACGATCCAGGTCGATCCGTCCGCGCAGGGCGATGTTCAGGTCGGCCGCCTCAACTACGACGGCCGCAGCGGCCGCTTCGACACCATGCTGGAAATCCCGACCGGCGCCAACGGCAAACGCGGCCTGCTGCGCCTCACCGGCCGCGCCATAGCGACCGTCGAAACCGTCATGGTGTCGCGCACCATCGACCGCGGCGCGGTGCTGCGGGCCGCCGATCTCGTCGTCGAACGCCGGCCGCGCAGCGAAGTCGGCCGCGACGCCATCGGCAATCTCGACCAGGCTGTCGGTCAGGCGGCGCGCAACACGCTGCGGCCCGGCCAGGCGCTGCGCTCGGCCGATCTCACCAAGCCCGAGATCGTATTGCGCAACGAAATGGTGACGATCGTGTTCGAAGCGCCCGGCCTGACGCTGACCATGCGCGGCAAGGCGCTCGACTCCGGTACCGAAGGCGACATGATTTCGGTGCTCAACGAACAATCGAAGCGCACGGTGCAAGGCGTCGTCGCCGGTCCCGGTCATGTCGTCGTGCGGTCCGGTACGCCCCGCCTCGCCGCCAATATTCCGGTGTCGGCGGACAGCGGACGGTGAAGACGATAGTCGGCGACGGCGTGCGGCAACCGCCTTCGCTTTAGAATTGATCGATAACGCCCAGTGAAAGTCAGTTGAGATGAAGATGACCCGGTTGATGCGGCATTTGGCCTTCGCGGCGCTCGCCACGACAATGTTGAGCGGATGCTCGGCCTTCGACCGCCTGAAGAACATCGGCGAACAGCCGAAGCTCTCGGCCATCGACAACCCAACCGCGGCGCCCGGCTACAAGCCGGTGCAGATGCCGATGCCGGCGGCGCAGCCGGCGTCCTATAATCCGAACTCGCTGTGGCGCAACGGCTCGCGCGCCTTCTTCAAGGATCAGCGCGCGCACCAGGTCGGCGATATTCTCACGGTGAAGGTCAACATCACCGACAAGGCCAACATCGCCAACGACACCAAGCGCAGCCGCGTCAACGCCGAAGATTCCGGCGTCGATAATTTCTTCGGCAAGAGCAAGCTGCCGATCGCCAATTCGGCGCTGCCGACCCGCCTGTTCACCGCCGACTCCAACTCGTCGAGCGAAGGCAAGGGTTCTGTCGACCGCTCCGAAGCGCTGTCGACCAATGTCGCCGGCGTCGTCACTCAGGTTCTTCCGAACGGCAACCTCGTCATCGAGGGCCGCCAGGAGATCCGCGTCAATTTCGAGATCCGCGAGTTGATCGTCGGCGGCGTCGTGCGGCCGGAAGATATCGAGAGCGACAACACGATCGACTCCACCAAGATCGCCCAGGCCCGCATCGCTTACGGCGGCCGCGGCCAGATCACCGACGTGCAGCAACCCCGCTACGGCCAGCAAGTGATGGATGTGATCCTGCCCTTCTAGTTCTCAAGCGTGGTGAGGGGCGTTGCGTCAGTCCCGAGACGTAGGCCCCGTGGTGTAAGATAGCCCCTCACCTGTTCAGTGCTCCCGCGTTGTCCTTGTCGTCTCGCGAGCGGCAAAGACAACGATCACGACGCGGCCCTCGGTAGCTCCCCTGCCGAGGGCCGTGTTCGTTTGATCGACGTTTCGGCCAACTCTTCGCCGCGGCTATGGCGCGCCGCCGGAGGCGTCTGCTCGGTGCAGCCAGCAATTGATCGTGAACCGCGAGTCGATAAAGGCCCTGGACGGCACGCTGACCGGCCGCACCTCATGGCGCAACCAGCTCAGGAACACGACCATCGTGTCGGGCTCCGGCGCGATATCGACATAGGCCGGCGAGCCGTCGCTCTGGCCGGCGGACAAAGTCGGCAGAGAGTAGATGCGCAGTTCGCCGCCGCTGAACTGACGCGGCGTCACCGAGAAATAATAGACGCAAGACAGCATCCGCAGTTTCGCGACCCGATGGATGTTGTCGACATGGGCGCCGAACTGGCTGCCATCGCCATAGGCGTTGATCTCCAGACCTTTCGGCTCGGGCACCACGTCGGGCAACTGAAGCCGGTTGAGCGTCGGCGCGATGATCGCGCGCACCGATGCCGCAAAGGGCGCCTCGAAGCCGCCGAGATCCCTGTTCCAAACCGACCTGCGCCCATGGACGTCGATCGAGCGCTGCCCGGTCTCGCGGTTGAGCACTTCCCTTGGTTTGAAGTCGGCCTCGGTCGCAGCCACGTGTTCGAGCAGGCCGCCGACCGACTTTTCTCCAAGCACATTGCGGAAAATGACATGCGGGCAGCGCGTCGCCACCAGATCAGCGCTGTCGGCTCCGGCTTCTGCTGCCATGGCGAACATTAGCGCATGCACGGCTGAGTTGAGTCAATATCGGCCGGCGTCGCGTGAGGCTCGCCGACACGATGCGCGACATGAAGATGGCACAATCCCGCGCGCCTATCCGAGCACGAATGCGAGGAGCGGCGGCGATGTGGCGAGCATTGATTGCGATGTGCGTTCTGGCGAGCCCGGCCGTCGCCGGCGACTTCTTCACCAGTCATCCGGCGTTTTCGCCGGCAGAAACCCCGCCGGCGAAATCCGCACGTTGCGAAGAAGTGCGCGCGATGGCGGAAGGTGTGCCGAGCGACGGCGATCGCGTCGATCTCTCGGTCACCGGCCAGCTGACACTGGTGAAGACTGACGGCGCGCTCTGGTATCTCGTCGTCTGTTCCGATCTGCGCGTGATGTGCGTCGCGTATCAGGGTAACGACATGAAGGTGGGTGACACGGTCGAAATGCGCGGCGCCTATCGCCGCCTCGATCCCAACCACGCGGTGCTCGACCCTTGCCTGGCGACGGCGGAAGCGGAGTAAAGCGAGGCCCGCAAAGGCGCGCGGAACCGCTGATTCCAGGGCATTATTTAAATTCTGTTGACAAAGCGGGCAGTTGGCCCTACGTATGCTTGCGTTGGAACAAATCTTTTTTGGTTTAGTTGCCGCGCGCATTGATCGCGGCCGCCACCCTCAAAAACTCGAAATGTTTCGATCGCCGCTGCGACGCCGTCGCTCGGCGCGATAAACTATGTAGATAACCAAAGGAACTTGCCTGATGGCAACCGGTACCGTGAAATTCTTCAATACCCAAAAAGGCTTCGGCTTCATC
>JAHCKF010000250.1 GCA_026125925.1 Pseudolabrys sp. | reverse complement strand
GACGATGGCGAACTTCGAATTCGTTCTTCCTCCGGCCCCGACCAAGGACATCAAGGTCGGGCTCGGCGACGGCGATCTGGTCAAGCGCTCGGCTTCGACCGTATCGCCGCCGGCAAAGGCGCTCACGCCGGTGGCCAAGCTCATCGACGTGTCGAAATGCATCGGCTGCAAGGCTTGCGAGGTGGCGTGCCTCGAGTGGAACGACAAGCGCACGCCGGTCGGCGTCAATGTCGGGTCGTACGATTTTCCACCCGATCTGACGCCGGACATGTTCACGGTGATGAAGTTCACCGAGTGGGTGAACCCGCAGAGCCAGAACCTCGAATGGCTGATCCGCAAGGACGGCTGCATGCATTGCGCCGATCCGGGGTGCCTCAAGGCCTGCCCGGCGCCCGGCGCCATCGTGCAATACTCGAACGGCATTGTGGACTTCGACCACGACAAGTGCATCGGCTGCGGCTACTGCGTGAAGGGCTGTCCCTTCAACATCCCGCGCATCAGCCAGGTCGATCACAAGGCCTACAAGTGCACGCTGTGCTCCGACCGCGTCGCGGTCGGCCAGGGTCCGGCCTGCGCCCATGCCTGCCCGACACATGCGATCGTGTTCGGGACCAAGGACGAGATGAAGAAGCATGCGGACGACCGCATCAAGGACCTCAAGTCCCGCGGTTTCGCCAATGCCGGGCTCTACGATCCGCCCGGTGTCGGCGGCACGCATGTGATGTACGTCCTGCATCACGCCGACCAGCCGCAGATCTACGCCAACCTGCCAAAGGACCCGCATATCAGCCCGATCGTCGAATTGTGGAAGGGCGTGACCAAATACGCGGGTCTGGCGGCGATGGGCGCCTTTGCGGTCATCGGCCTCGTCCATCACGTCGTCACCGGCGCCAACCGCGTGTCGCCTGAGGACGAAGCCAACGCCGAGAAGTTGACCGGAGGGCCGCGATGACAGCCTATGACGTCGAAAGCGGCGATCAGGTTCATCCCGGTCGTCCGGTCACCGTCGACCGCTACACGGCGGGCGCGCGGCTCAACCACTGGATCACCGCGATCTCGCTGGTGCTGCTGGCGTTGTCGGGGCTCGCGCTGTTCACGCCGAGCCTCTACTTCCTCACCGGCCTGTTCGGCGGCGGCCAGTGGACGCGGACCATCCATCCGTGGATCGGCGTCGTGCTGTTCGTCTCCTTCTTCGGGCTGTTCGTCCGCTTCTGGCGGGCGAACCTGTGGAAGGCCGAGGACGGCACCTGGATGGCGCGCTTGCGCGACGTGCTTGGCGGTCACGAGGAACGTCTGCCCGAAGTCGGCAAATACAATGCCGGCCAGAAGGTGGTGTTCTGGGCGATGTCGATCCTGATCATCGTCCTGATCGTCAGCGGCTTCGCCATCTGGGACCAGTATTTCGCGCAGTATACCACCATCGACCAGAAGCGCTGGGCGGTGCTGATCCATGCCGTCGCGGCGGTGGCGATCATCTGTGTCTGGATCGTCCACGTTTATGCGGCGATCTGGGTGCGCGGTACTATCGGCGCCATGACCAAGGGTCAGGTGACCGGCGGCTGGGCCTGGCGGCACCACCGCAAGTGGCTGCGCGAACTGGTGGGCGGCAAGAAGTCGGTTTAACATCGGGAGCGCCGCCCGGCTTGGCGGCGTTCTCCAACACGTGGCCCGGAGGGTTCGTGAAGTGAGTGGCGTCAGTACACCTCGGCATGAGCCGATCCCGATCGGCGAAGTCGCCGAGCCGCCCTTTGCCCATCTGCCCGATCCCTCGACATTGTTCGCAACGCGCGCCGCGCGCTTCCGCACTCTGGCGGAAGGCCATCAGCTTGCGCCCTATCTGAACTTCCTCGCCGACCTGAGCACGACGCAGCACGAGGTGCAGCAAGGGCTGCCGGCGCCCGAGATGCCGGCCGCCGATGCGCTGGCGCGCGCGAAAGACTACGGCATGCCGCCGCTCGACCGCGGCAAGTTCACCGCCGACGCCGCCTTCGACGACACGCTCGACCGGCTTTTGGCGCGCGCCGCATCCATCGCCATGCCGGAACCGGCGCGCGTGGCGCTCGATCGCGTCCGCGCCGCGGATGCCGGCAAGCGCGCCTTGATGCTGCGCGCCGTGCTCGACGACGCCATTCCGGTCGAGGCGCTGGCCGATCATCTGTTCGTCGCCGCCGCCTTGCAGGTGCATTTTACCCGCCAGGCGGCGCTGCTCGACGCCAAGAGTCTCAAGGAAGTCGGCGACGGCGCCTGTCCGGCCTGCGGCGGCGCGCCGGTTTCCTCGCTGGTGGTCGGCCGTGCCGGCGCGCACAATTCCCGCTATTGCGTCTGCTCGCTGTGCGCCACGCAATGGAATTACGTGCGCATCAAATGCACGATCTGCGGCTCGACCAAGGGCATCAGCTATCAGCATGTCGAGCACGACAAGCAGGTGCGCGCCGAGACCTGCGACACCTGCCACACTTACGTGAAGGTCATGCAGCAGATCCAGAACCCGGCGCTCGATCCGGTCGCGGACGACGTCGCCAGCCTGGCGCTCGATCTCATGGTGCGCGAGCTCGGCTACCGGCGCGGCGCGGTCAATTCCTTCATGCTCGGCTATTGAGGCGCGCGATGGATAAGCCCATCGCCGCGTTCCGTAAGCTGCCCTCGGTCGATGAAGTACTGCGCAGCGATGCGCTGGCCGGGGCGTTGGCGCAGTTCGGGCGCAGCGCGGCCGTCGGCGCCGTGCGCGCCGTGCTGGCCGATGCGCGCGCGAAGGGGGCCGGCAGCGCCGACGTCGCGGCTTACGCCCGCGCCGCTGCGGCACGCCTCGAAGCCGAGGCGCAGCCCAACCTCAAGCCGGTGTTCAATCTCACCGGCACGGTGCTGCACACCAATCTCGGTCGCGCGCTGATCGCGGAATCCGCGATCGAGGCGGCGACGATCGCCATGCGCAATGCCGTCGCGCTGGAGTTCGATCTCGGCGGCGGCCGCCGCGGCGAGCGCGACGAATTGGTGCGCGACCTGTTGTGCGCACTGACCGGCGCCGAGGACGCCACCATCGTCAACAACAATGCCGCTGCGGTGTTGCTGGTGCTCAACACCTTCGCCAAGGGCAAGGATGCCATCGTCTCGCGCGGCGAACTGATCGAGATCGGCGGCGCCTTCCGCATGCCCGACATCATGAGCCGGGCCGGCGCCAAACTGCGCGAGATCGGCACCACGAACCGCACCCACATGAAGGATTATGTCGGCGCGCTGTCGGACAAGTCCGGACTGATCCTCAAGGTGCACACCTCGAACTACCGTATCGAAGGCTTTACCAAGGAAGTCGCCGCAGGCGAACTTGCGGCGCTGGCGCATGAGCACAAGGTGCCGCTGGTCAACGACCTCGGCTCCGGCACCCTGGTCGATCTCACCCGCTTCGGCCTCAAGCATGAACCGACC
This sequence comes from Pseudolabrys sp., assembly GCA_026125925.1. Next base: position 2,110 of record JAHCKF010000250.1, on the reverse strand, counting down.
GTGGCCGAGGCCGTTGCCGAAGGTGCCGATCTTGTCACGTTTTCCGGCGACAAGCTGCTCGGCGGGCCGCAGACCGGCTTCATCGTCGGCCGCAAGGCGCTGATCGAGAAGCTCAACAAGAACCCGATGAAACGGGCGCTGCGCGTCGACAAGATCCGGCTGGCGATGGTCGAGGCGACCTTGCGGCTCTATCGCGATCCCGACAGCCTCGCGCAAAAGCTGCCGACCTATCGGCTGCTGGCGCGGCCGCTCAAGGAAATGCAGGAGGTGGCGCGCCGCATCGTGCCGGCGTTGCAGGACAGACTCGGCGCCGGCTTTGCCGTGACGTCCGCGCCGTGCACCAGCCAGGTCGGCTCGGGCGCGCTGCCGGTCGAGACCCTGCCGAGCTTTGCCGTCTCGATTTCAGTCAATGGCCGTGGCGGCGGCCGCCTGCTCACTGCGCTGTCTAACACCTTGCGCCGGCTGCCGGTGCCGGTGGTCGGCCGCATCGAGAAGGATGCGCTGCTGTTCGATCTGCGCTGCCTCGAGAACGTCGATGGTTTTCTTACCAATCTGGCGACGCTTCACCCGCCGGAGGCCGCGTGATGGGCCTGTTCGACGCGCTGGTGAAGCGGAAGGCCGCGCGGTCGGTGGCGGAACAGATGACGGGGGCCTATGAGGCCGCGGATCGCGGCGATTACGACACGGCGCTGTCGATCTGGACTCCGCTCGCTCATGCCGGCGTGGCCCGCGCCGCCAATAATATCGGCGCCTGTTTCTCCGAAGGGCTTGGCGTCGCGCGCGATGCCAAGCTCGCCGAACGCTGGCTCACGCTCGCGGCCGAGGGCGGCGATGCGGTCGGCCAGCGCAACCTCGCGGCGCTGTATTTCAAGGGTGACGGTGTAGCGCAGGACAATGCCCGTGCGCTGGCGCTGTACCGCGCCGCCGCGGAACAAGGCGATGCCGTGGCGCAGGACATGCTGAGCTGGATGCTGCTGGAAGGGGAGGGCATCGACACCGACCCGGTTGAGGCGCGGCGATGGGCCGAGGCGGCGGCCGCGCAGGGCATCGTGGCGTCGATGACGCGGCTCGGCATGATCTATCACAACGCGCTCGGCGTCGAACGCGATGCGGCGCAGGCGGTGATGTGGTGGCAACGCGCTGCGGTGCGCGGCGATGCCGATGCGCAGGCCATGCTGGGCGCCTCCTATCATATGGGAATGGGCATCGCGCGGGATGCGCTGGCGGCGATGTCGTGGCTCATCCGCGCCCAGGGCGGCGGCAGCGCGCTGGCGCCGCGCTTCTTCGACGCGGCGCGCGCCGCTTTGTCGTCCGCCGAATACGCCGAGGCCGGCCGTCGCGCCGCGCTGCCGCTCGAGCCCCAGGAGCCGGGCTCATGATTGTCGGCACCGCGGGCCATATCGATCACGGTAAGACCACTTTGGTGCGGGCGCTCACCGGCGTCGACACCGATCGCCTCAAGGAAGAGAAGGCGCGGGGCATCTCCATCGATCTCGGCTTTGCCTATCTGCCGGCGCCGGATGGCTCCGTGCTCGGCTTCGTCGATGTGCCCGGCCACGAGAAATTCGTGCACAACATGCTGGCCGGCGCCACCGGCATCGATTTCGTGCTGCTGGTCGTTGCCGCCGATGATGGCGTCATGCCGCAGACGCGCGAGCATCTGGCCATCGTCGATCTGCTCGGTATCGAGCGCGGGGTCGTGGCGCTGACCAAGGCCGATCTCGCGCCGCCCGAGCGGCGCGAAGCGGTGATTGCGGATATCCGCCAGACTTTGGCGACGACGTCGCTGGCCGGCGCCGACGTCATCCCGGTGTCCACCGTCAGCGGCGAAGGCATTGACGGTCTGCGGCAGCGGCTCTTTGACGAAGCGCGCGCTAGCGCGCAGCGGAGCACGCAAGGCCGCTTTCGCCTCGCCATCGACCGCTGCTTCACCTTGTCCGGCACCGGCACTGTGGTGACCGGCACGGTGCTGTCGGGGCAGGTCGCGGTCGGCGACCAGGTTGTTGTCAGCCCGAGCGGCCTCGTAGCGCGCGTACGCTCGATCCATGCCCAGGACCGGGCGGCCGAGCGTGGCTTGGCCGGCCAGCGCTGCGCGCTCAATCTCGCCGGC
>JAHCKF010000025.1 GCA_026125925.1 Pseudolabrys sp. | reverse complement strand
GCTGCGTGACGGTGGATAATCAGCCGAGCCACGAGCGGGTGATGACGTAGATCCCGACTACGATGACGATGCCGGAAAAGATGCGCGTCAGCGCATGCTTGTGGCCGGCGAGGCGCCGCGCCAGCCGCGTGCCGACGAGGCCGCCTGCCGCGCCGCCGGCAACGAACATGAAGGCCAGCGGCCAGTCGACCAGGCCGGACCAGGCATAGCTCGCCGCGGTGGTGGCGCCGAACGCCGTCACTGAGACCAGCGACGAGCCGATGGCGTTGATCAGCGGCATCGCGGTGGCGCCGATCAGGCCCGGCACGATGAGGAAGCCGCCGCCGATGCCGAAGAAGCCGGAAAGAGCGCCGACGACGAGGCCGCCGCCGATCAGCCAGGGCAGCAGCGTCGCGCGCGTTTCCGCGCTGAGCCTGACATGCGGATCGCTGCCGCTCCGGCGCGGCCGCAGCATCAGGACGCCGATGACGACCATCAACGCGCCGAACAAGCCGAGAAGTCGCGCGCCGTCGATCATCTTGCCGACCTGCGCGCCGAGCGCGGCGCCGGCCATGCCTGAGACGGCGAAGACAAGGGCGCAGCCCCACTTCACCGTGTGGGCGCGGGCGTGGCCGGCGAGATTGACCGCCGCGCTCGCCGCAACGGCGATGGCGCTGGTGCCGATCGCGACATGCGGCGACGACACGCCGACGACATACACAAGCAGCGGCACCGCCAGGATGGAGCCGCCGCCGCCGATCAGGCCGAGCGTGAAGCCGACGAGGCTGCCGGAAGCGATGGCGAGCACATGGTGCAACATGGCGACTCCTGCCTGGCGCGAGGCACGGACGTTAGGCGCCGAACATTCCGGCGATGCGCTTGAGCAATCCACCTTGGCCGCTGCCGGTTCCCGGCTCGCGGGCAGGTCGCGCCGAGGTGGCGAAGCCGGCGCGTTTCCACGCTTCGATGCCGCCGCTCATCAGATAGACTTCGCAACCGCTCGCAGCCGAGGCGAGTCGCCCGGCGTTCATATTGGTGCGGCCGCCCGACTTGCAGTGGAAGATCAACACGGTGTCGCCGGCGCGCAAAACGGAGTCGGGGCCGATCTGCGACAGCGGGTGGTGGCGGGCGCCGGGGATGTTCTCGTTGACGTATTCACTGCTCTCGCGAATATCGATCAAAGTAGCGCCTGACTTGACGAGCTCGATGGCGCGTTCGGGCGAAATGTTTTTCATTGTTGTTGTCCTGGTTGGAGGAGGGCGTCGTCGTCGAACGCGCTACGGGCAGTAGATGTCCTTGAGCAGCGCCAGCAGACGTCCGGCGTCGTGATCGGTGATGCGGTAGTAAATGGTCTGGCCGTCGCGCCGGGTGGCGACCAGGCCGTCGTCGCGCATTTTGCCGAGATGTTGCGACAACGCCGATTGGCTCAATTCCACCGCGTCAGCGAGCGTTCCGACCGAAGCCTCGCCGGCTGCGGCGAGGCGACACAGGATCAACAGCCGGTTTTCATTGGCCAGAAGCTTCAACAGCGCAACCGCTTCCGCGGCCTTGCGTTCAAGCTGGGTCATGTTCTTATCAGCGGGCAAGGTCTTGGCAACGGATGACGGCCGCATCGGGGAACCTTCATATTAGATATTGCTAAATTAGGTACGGCTAATATATCCGTCAAGGCCGGCTCAATTGCCGGCGCGAACAGGGAAGGAGCGGTCGAATGTCAGCCGCGACAGCGACGAAGAAGCCGCAGATCCAGGCGTTTTTCGATGAGCCGACCAACACCGTGAGCTATCTGGTGTGGGATGGCGACACCATGGACGGCGCGGTGATCGATCCGGTACTCGATTACGACTTTCGCACGGGCGACTGTTCCACCGCCTCCGCCGACAAGATCCTCGCGCGAGCGAACGAACTCGGTGTCAAGATCAGTCAGGTGCTTGAAACTCACGCCCATGCCGATCACTTGTCCGGCGCGCCCTACATCAAGCTCAAGACCGGCGCCACAGTCGCCATCGGCGAGCATATCCGCGACGTGCAGCGCATCTTCCGCCCGGTGTTCAACGCCGTCGACGTCTCCGGCGACGGCTCGGAATTCGATCATCTTTTCAAGGACGGCGAGCGCTTCAAGGTCGGCACCATCGACGCCGAGGTGATGCATACGCCGGGTCATACGCCGGCCTGCGTGTCTTACAAGATTGGCGATGCCGTCTTTGTCGGTGACACCATGTTCATGCCGGACTATGGCACGGCGCGCGCCGACTTCCCCGGCGGCAATGCCCGCGATCTCTACCGCTCCATCAAGCGTGTCCTGTCATTGCCGGACGAGACGCGGCTGTTCATGTGCCACGACTACAAGGCGCCGGGACGCGACGACTATGCCTGGGAGACGACCGTCGGCGAGGAGCGGACGCGCAATGTCCATGTCCACGAGGGCGTCAGCGAGGACGACTTCGTGAAGATGCGCGAAGCGCGCGATGCCACGCTGGCCGCGCCGCTGCTGTTGCTGCCGTCAATTCAAGTGAACATACGCGCCGGCAAATTTCCGCCGGCCGAGGTCGATGGCGTGCATTACCTGAAGGTGCCGATCAAGCTAGCTTCGCAAAGCGGCGCGTCTGCGGGCGCCTAGCTCCGCATCTTGACGTACGATCCCGGCGCATCCTCGATCGGCGTCAGCTTGCCACCGCCAATGGCGCGGGCGGGCACGCGCTCTTCATCGAGGCTCTTGATCCAGTCGAGCCAATCCGGCCACCACGAGCCGGGATGCTCGGTCGCGGTCTCCAGCCATTTGTCGACGTCGTCGCCGCTCGGCGGATGGCCGATCCAGTACTGGTACTTGATCTTCGGTCCCGGCGGATTGATGACACCGGCGATGTGGCCCGAGCCGGCCAGCACGTAGCGCACCGGGCCGCCGAAGAACTGCGAGCCGTAGAGCACCGATTTGGCCGGCGCGATGTGATCCTCGCGCGTCGCCAGATTGTAGATCGGCACCTTCACCTTGTTCAATTTCAGCTTGGCGCCGGCGAGCTCGATCTCGCCTTTGGTCAGGCGGTTATTGAGATAACAGTTGCGCAGATAGAAAGAGTGGTTGGCCGCCGGCATGCGCGTGGCGTCCGAGTTCCAATACAAAAGGTCGAACGGGTAGGGCTTCTTGCCCTTTAGGTAGTTGTTGACGACATAAGGCCAGATCAGGTCGTTCGAGCGCAGCATGTTAAACGTATTGGCCATGCGCGAGGCCTCGAGATAGCCGGTCTCCTGCATGCGCGCTTCGAGCTGCTTGACGCGCTCCTCATCGACGAAAATCTTCAGGTCGCCGGCATAGGTGAAATCGACCTGCGCCGCGAACATGGTGGCGGACACAACAGCATCGCGCTTGTTGGCGGCGAGATAAGCCAGCGTAACCGCGAGCAGGGTGCCGCCGACGCAATAGCCGATGGTGTGGACCTTCTTCTCGCCGGTGACCTCTTCGACGATGTCGAGCGCGGTGAGCGGGCCTTCCTTCATGTATTCTTCGAAGCTCTTCTTGGCCAACGCCGCGTCCGGATTGACCCAGGAGATCACGAAGACGGTGAAGCCGCGATCGACGCACCACTTGATGAAGGATTTTTCCGGCGTCAGGTCGAGGATATAGAACTTGTTGATCCAGGGCGGCACGATCAGCAGCGGTACCTTGAAGACCTGCTCGGTCGCCGGCTCGTACTGAATGAGCTGCATCAGGTCGTTCTGGTAGATGACCTTGCCCGGCGTCAGCGCCAGATTCTTGCCGACGGCGAAGTTGCCCGGATCGGTCTGGCGGATGCGCAGATTCCCTTCGCCGGCGGCGATGTCCTCGCCCAGCATCGCCATGCCGCGTGCCAGATTTTCGGCGTTCGAGGTCATGGTCTCGCGCATCAGCTCGGGATTGGTGAGGACGAAGTTCGACGGCGAAATCGCGTTGGCGAACTGCTTGACGTAGAACTCGGCCTTTTGCCGTGTGTGGTCGTCGATGCCGTCGGCGCCGTGAACCAGCTTCTCGCTCCATTGCACCGTGAGCAGATAGAGCTGCTTGAGGAAGTCGTAGAACTGGTTCTGCGACCATTCCGGATCGGCAAATCGTTTGTCACGCGGATCGGCGCTGATCACCGGCGCGGCGTCTTCGCCGGACATCCGGCGCATCGCACTGCCCCAGAGTTCGAGATAGGAGCGGCCGACGCTGGTCTGTAGTTCCAGCGTGCGCTGCGGGTCGGCCAGCCAGAATTCGAGCACCTTGGCGATGGTGCGGACGATGTCGGCGACGTCCTCGTTGAACTCGTCGCGGACCTTGCCTTCCTCGCGCGGCTTCATGTAGGCGGCGAGGGCCTTGCCGCCGTTTTCGATGACGCGGGCGAGGTTGCGGGAGAACGCCTCGATATCGACGCTGCCAAATGGGGGCGCGTCGATCCGGCCCGGCGCGGTTCCGGACTTGGCCGGACCGGCGGCGGGCTTCGGTTGATCGTTGGAGGCAACAAGCTTCAGATCGCCGGGAGCGGCTGCGCTCCTGGTTTCGCCGGTCGTCGTGCCCTTGGACGTTTCCATCGTCATTGTTTTGGTGTCCCCGAGTCACACTTGGCCCGGAGTTATCGCCATCGCAAGGCGCCTTTTGCGGCAATTCTGCGCCAAATATTCGCAGAATGGCCAGCGTCCGGCGGACCTTGCTGCCGCCATATTAGCCCGGTAGCTCGAATATGCTATAATTCATTGAGTCTGCACTAATTTTTGAGCGCGACCGCCATCTCGGGGCATTCCGGTAGGGCGGCCGCCGCGAAGGCTGATGAGGGACTGTTTGAGACAGCGGCGGACCAGGATTCTCCTTCTGACGGTGGTCGTGCCGGTTGCGGCGCAACTGGTGCTGTCCGGCTGCGCCCAAGGCGGCATGGGCGATTTCGTGCCGCACGCGCTCGGCGGTCTGCCAGATGAGGCCCCGAAGCCGCCGGCCAAGGACTTCAAGTATCCCAATGTCTACGACACGCCGGCCCGGCGGCCGGACGCGCCCCTCGACGACCAGGGGCAGTTGAAACTGCAGAAGGACCTGCAGAAGCTGCGGGACGAGCAGGGCAAGCTGTCGGCCGATCCGGAGTTGCCTCCACCTCAGGCGCCAGCCGAGGCACCGGCAAAAAAGAAGCCCGCCGCCCCGAAAACCGGGCAGGCCACTGGCGCAAAAGCGAACCCATGATAAAAGCCAGCCGGGGTTTTGAAGGCCAGCCGGAGAGGGCGGCCGAGGCTCCAGCCAAGGTCTGAAACGATGGAAGAATTCTACCGCATCCGCCGCCTGCCGCCTTACGTGTTTGAAGAGGTGAACCGCGCCAAGGCCAAGGCCAGGAACGCCGGTGCGGACATCATCGACCTCGGCATGGGTAACCCAGACCTGCCGGCGCCGCAGCACGTCATCGACAAGCTCAAGGAGACCTTAGGCAAGCCGCGCACCGACCGTTACTCGGCGTCCCGTGGCATTCCCGGCCTGCGCCGGGCCCAGGCTGCCTATTACGAGCGCCGCTTCGGCGTGAAGCTCAATCCCGATACCCAGGTCGTGGCCACGCTCGGGTCGAAGGAAGGCTTCGCCAACATGGCGCAGGCGATCACCGCGCCGGGCGACGTCATCATCGTTCCCGACCCGAGCTATCCGATCCACGCTTTCGGCTTCCTGATGGCCGGCGGCGTCATCCGCTCGGTGTCGTCGGACCCGACGCCGGACTTTTTCGCTCAGGTCGAGCGCGCCATCCGCCACTCGATCCCGAAGCCGATCGCCATCGTCGTCTGCTATCCATCGAACCCCACGGCCTTCGTCGCCAGCCTCGACTTCTACAAGGACCTCGTCGCCTTCGCGAAGAAGCATGAGATCTTCATCCTGTCGGATCTGGCTTATGCCGAAGTCTATTTCGACAACGATCCGCCGCCGTCGGTGCTCCAGGTGCCGGGCGCGATCGACGTCACCGTCGAGTTCACCTCGATGTCGAAGACCTTCTCGATGGCCGGCTGGCGCATGGGCTTTGCCGTCGGCAATGACCGGCTGATCGCCGCGCTCGGCCGCGTGAAGTCCTATCTCGACTACGGCGCCTTCACGCCGGTGCAGGTGGCCGCGACGGCGGCGCTCAACGGCCCGGACGAGTGCGTGCGCGAAATGCGCGACATCTACACCAAGCGCCGGGACGTCATGATCGACAGCTTCTCGCGCGCCGGTTGGAATGTGCCGGCACCCAGCGCGTCGATGTTCGCCTGGTCGCCGATCCCGGAGCCGTTCCGTGAGATGGGCTCTGTCGAGTTCTCCAAGCTGCTGGTCGAGAAGGCCGAGGTTGCGGTGTCCCCCGGCACCGGCTTTGGCGAACGTGGTGAGGGCTATGTGCGCATCGCGCTCGTCGAAAACGAGCAGCGCATCCGCCAGGCCGCGCGCAACATCAAGCGCTTCCTCGAGACGGCGCCGACGCAGCTCCACAACGTCGTCCCGCTGGCGAACCGGCGCTAACATGGTCGAACCTCTTCGCGTAGGCGTGGCCGGCCTCGGCACGGTAGGCGCCGCATTGATCGCTCAGATTGCGGAGCAGCGCGCCGCGCTGGCCGCCCGTTGCGGCCGTGCCATCGAGGTGGTCGCGGTGTCGGCGCGCTCGCGCAACAAGAACCGCGGCATCGACCTCAAGAAGATGAAGTGGTTTTCCGATCCGGTCGAGCTCGCCGGCTTCGACGGCATCGACGTGTTCGTCGAATTGATGGGCGGCTCGGGCGATCCGGCCAAGACCGCTGTCGAATATGCGCTCGCCTCCGGCAAGTCGGTGGTGACGGCGAACAAGGCGTTGCTTGCCAAGCACGGCTTCAAGATGGCGCAACTCGCCGAGAAGTCCGATGTCTCGCTCAATTACGAGGCCGCGATCGCCGCCGCCATTCCGGTCGTCAAGACGTTGCGTGAGGGGCTTGCGGGCAACGCCATCAACCGCATTTACGGCATCCTCAACGGCACCTGCAATTACATCCTCACGAGGATGGAGCAGGAGGGCCTGTCTTACGCCGACTGCCTCGCCGACGCGCAGCGGCTCGGCTATGCCGAGGCCGATCCGACCTTCGACGTCGAGGGTCACGACACGGCGCAGAAGCTGGCGCTGCTGGCGAGTCTGGCTTTCGGCACCAAGGTCGACGAGCGCGCGATCTATGTCGAAGGTATTTCGTCGATCGCGCCGGCCGATCTGGCGGCTGCCGACGAGCTCGGCTATCGCATCAAGCTGCTCGGCGTGGCCGTGCGGACGGCCAAGGGCATCGAGCAGCGCGTTCACCCGACCATGGTGCGCAAGGATTCCTCGATCGCGCAGGTGATGGGCGTCACCAACGCCGTCACCATCGACGCCGAAGGCATCAATCCGATCACGCTGGTCGGTCCTGGCGCCGGCGGCGCGGCGACCGCTTCCGCCGTTCTGTCCGACATCGCCGATATCGCGCGCGGCGCCAAGAGCGCGCCGTTCGGACGGCCGGCGGGCAAGCTCACGGTGGTGAAAAAGGCGCCGATGCAGCGTCACGAGGGCGGCTACTACATCCGCCTCGAAGCCCGCGACAAGCCCGGCACTGCCGCAACCATCGCCAAAAGGCTGGCGCAGCAGGACATTTCGCTGGAATCGATCGTGCAGCGTCATCCCAAGGGGGACGTTGCGCCAAAGTCGAAAAACGGCTCCGTGCCGGTTATTCTGATTACCTATGCGACCAGTGAGGACGCTGTGCGCAAGGCGCTTGCCGCGGTGGGGAGAGACCGGGTGATTTCCGGCCGGCCGCAGGTTATCCGCATCGAGAAAAATTAGTTCAGTTACGAGGGGACCGTCTTATGGCTTCGATCACGATTCAGCCCGAACTGCTGCTGGAGCGCATCCTGACGCTGGAGATCGTCCGCGTCACCGAGCGCGCCGCGGTCTCCGCCGCGCGCCTGCGCGGCCGCGGGCTCGACAAGGCCTCCGACCAGGCGGCGGTCGACGCCATGCGCCGCGAACTCAACAAGCTGCCGATCGACGGCACCGTCGTGATCGGCGAGGGCGAGATCGACGAGGCGCCGATGCTGTTCATCGGCGAGAAGGTTGGCAACAAGAACGGTCCCAAGGTCGATATCGCCGTCGATCCGCTCGAGGGCACCGTGCTGTGCGCCAAGAACATGCCGGGCTCGATCGCCACCATCGCCATGGCCGACGGTGGTACGCTGCTGCACGCACCGGACTGCTACATGGACAAGATCGCCATCGGCCCCGGCTATCCCAAGGGCACCGTCGATCTCGATGCGCCGGTGGAAGAGAACATCATCAATCTCGCCAAGGCCAAGGGCGTGAAGCCTTCGGAGATCACCGCGATCCTGCTCGACCGGCCGCGCCACGCCGACAAGATCGCCGCGATCCGCAAACTCGGCGCGGCGGTCTCGCTGATCTCCGACGGCGACGTTGCCGGCGTCATTCACTGCGCCGAAGCCAAGACCGGCATCGACATCTATCTCGGCTCGGGCGGCGCGCCAGAAGGCGTCCTGTCGGCGGCGGCACTGCGCTGCATCGGCGGCCAGATGCAAACGCGCCTCGTCATCGACACCGAGGCGCTGGCTGAGCGCATCCTGAAGATGGGCATCAAGGACGCCAAGAAGAAGTACGAGATCGAAGACATGGTGAAGGGCGACTGCCTGTTCGCCGCCACCGGCGTCACCACCGGCGCGATGCTCAAGGGCGTCAACTTCGGCAAGGACGTGATCGAGACCGAGACCGTGGTCATGCGCTCGACCACCGGCACCGTCCGCCGCGTCATCGGCGAGCATCGCCAGCTCGAGAAGTTTCATCTGGATTGAGGCACAGCGGACAGTCCGAATTGCCTTCTGTCATGGCCGGGCTCGTCCCGGCCATCCCCGCTTAGGGACGCACGGTGCCAGCCTAAGCGGGATGCCCGGGTCAAGCCCGGGCATGACAATGGCTAACGTGGCGCGCGTCTATCCACAGCCCACCTGCGGCCGCGCTCCAAACGCCCTATATTCCCGGCATGGCCCTGCCTGCCGCCACCTTCGACGAGCGCGAGCGCTATTTCCTCGGCGTGGAGAAATCCGCGACCGGGCGGGCGTGGCGCGACCGGCTCGACGATCGCGGCCTGGCGCGCGCCACCACGATCGCGCAGCGGCTCGGCACGCCGGAGCTCCTGGCCCGGGTACTCGCCGGGCGCGGCGTCGAGGTCGATGAGGTCGAGGCCTATCTCGATCCGACGGTGAAGAACTTGATGCCCGATCCGTCGGTGCTCACCGGCATGGACGCAGCGGCAGCGCGGCTCGCCGACGCCATCCAGCGCAACGAGAAGGTGGCGATCTTCGGCGATTACGACGTCGACGGCGCGACCTCGTCGGCGCTGCTGGCGCGCTTCCTGCGAAGTTGCGGGCTGGATCCGATCGTCCACATTCCCGACCGCATCTTCGAGGGCTACGGCCCGAACGCCGACGCCATCCGCTCCTTCGCCGAGCGCGGCGCGACGCTGTTGGTGACGGTCGATTGCGGCACCACCAGCCATGTCGTGCTGGCCGAAGCCGCGACCCTCGGCCTGCAATCGATCGTGCTCGATCATCATCTTGCCGACGAAGTGTTGCCGCCGGCCGTCGCTGTGGTGAATGCCAACCGCGCCGACGATCTCTCCGGACTCGGCTATCTCGCCGCCTGCGGCATCGTGTTCATGACGCTGGTGGCGCTGACGCGTGAATTGCGCCGCCGCGGCTATTTCGATGGCCGCAAGACGCCGGATCTGTTATCGATGCTCGATCTCGTCGCGCTCGGCACCGTGGCCGACGTCGTGCCGCTCAAGGGGCTCAACCGAGCCTTTGTCGCCAAGGGGCTGATAGCGCTGCGCCGCCGCGAGCAGATCGGCCTGACCGCGTTGATGGACGCCTCGCGCCTCAGCGGCCCGCCGGAAGCCTTTCACCTCGGCTTCATGCTTGGTCCACGCATCAATGCCGGCGGCCGCATCGGCAGAGCCGATCTCGGCGCGCGGCTGATGCTCGAAGATGACGGCACCGAGGCCGCGCGCATTGCGGTCGAACTCGACCGGCTCAATCACGAGCGCCGCGCCATCGAGGTCGCCGCGGTCGAGCAGGCCGAGGCTGAGGCTCTCGCCGCGCTTGGCCTGGAAGAGAAGGGCGCCGTCGTCGTCACCGCGCAAGCCGGCTGGCATCCCGGCGTCGTCGGTCTCGTCGCCGCGCGGCTGAAGGAACGCTTCGGCCGGCCGTCTTTCGCCATCTCGCTGGAGCCGGGCGGTACCGGCACCGGTTCGGGCCGCTCGATCCCCGGCGTCGATCTCGGCCGCGCTGTCCGCGAGGCGGTGCATCACGGCCTGCTGGTGAAGGGCGGCGGCCACGCCATGGCGGCCGGCATCACCGTGCGCAAGGACGGCTTGGGGCCGTTCCGCGCCTTCATGGAAGAGACCTTGTCGGCGGCGGTCGAAGCCGCGGGGCGCGAAACCGCGCTTAAGATCGACGGAGCCGTAAGTGCCGGCGCTGTCAATACAGAACTGTGCGCGCTGCTGGCGAAGGCCGGGCCTTACGGCGCCGGCAATCCCGAGCCGGTGCTGGCGCTGCCGTCGCATACTTTGGCCTATGTCGATCCGGTCGGCGAAAATCATCTGCGCGTCCGTCTCAAGTCGGGCGACGGCCGGTTCGTCAACGCCATCTGCTTCCGCTGCGTCGGCACGCCGCTCGGCAAGGCTTTGCTCGACAATCGCGGCCGGCAGGCGCACGTCGCCGGTTATCTCACCGTCGATCGCTGGCAGGGCGCCGAACGCGTGCAGATGCGGATCGTGGATGTGGCGCTGGCTTAATTTCTGGCCCGGCTGGAGTGGCCTCGTAGCCCGCTGAAGCGCAGCGAAAGCCGGGACCGCCGCCCCGGGTTACGCGTAGCCTGTCATCGGGCGGCGCTTAGCGCCGACCCGTTGGCTCCACCCGGGCTACGAATTGCGGATGTTCTTATACCCGTCCAAAGCCGCCTTGCGTGCCTCGTCGTGATCGACGATGGGCTCGGGATAATCCTTGCCGAGCGTGACGCCGGCCTCTTTCAAAACGTCCGCATCCGCCTTCCAGGGCGCATGGATGAACTTGTCCGGCAGCTTTGACAGCTCCGGGCACCAGCGGCGCACGTAATCGCCTTTGGGATCGAATTTCTCGCCCTGCGCCATCGGGTTGAAGATACGAAAATAGGGCGAGGCATCGGCGCCGGAGCCGGCGACCCACTGCCAGCCGAAGGCGTTGTTGGCGAGATCGGCATCGACGAGCGTGTCCCAGAACCAGGCTTCGCCGAGGCGCCAGTCGAGGCGTAGATGCTTGATCAGGAAGCTCGCCGCGATCATGCGCACGCGGTTGTGCATGAATCCGGTCGCCCATAGTTCGCGCATGCCGGCATCGACGAGCGGATAGCCCGTCTTGCCGCGCTGCCACGCTGTCAGGTCACTCTTGCTGTTGCGCCATGGATAGGCGTCGAAGCCCTCGCGCCAGTTGTCGTCCGGCAGTCGCGGAAAATAATAGAGCACGTGATGGGCGAACTCGCGCCAGCCGACTTCGCTGAGAAACTTGGCGGCGCCGGAGCGGGTTGTCTTGCTGTCGAGTTCGTGACGCAGCCGCGCATAGATTTGCCGTGGCGAGATCTCGCCGAAGTGCAGATGCGGCGACAGCCGCGACGTTGCCGGTCTGTCCGGCCGGTCGCGCATCTCGCCGTAGGTGGCGAGGTCTTCGCGCAGGAAGTCATCGAAGCGGTCGAGCGCGCCTTGCTCGCCCGGCGTCCAGTATTCGGTGAAGCCCTTGGCCCAGTTCGGCTGCGTCGGCAACAGCCTCCAGTCCTCGAGCTTGTCGCCCGATGCGAGCCGGCGCACGTCGAACGTCGTCGGCTTCGCCACCGGCGCCGCGAAGTCGCGCGCCTGTGCGGCGCGCCAGTAGGGGGTGAACACCTTGTAGCTTCCGCCGGTGCCGGTCTTGATGTCCCAAGGCTCGTTGAGGAGGGCACCGTTGAAGCTCTCGACCTCGATGCCGTCGTCCTTCAGCGCTTCCTTGAGCGCGGTGTCGCGTTTGACGGCACGGCCGTCATAGCAGCGGTTCCAGAACACGGCGGACGCTCTTGCATCCTTGGCGAGCTGAGGGATGAGCTTCTGCGGATCGCCGCGGAAGAGCGACAGCGCGCTAAGGTCCTTGCGCAGCGCCGCCAGGCTGTGATGCAGCCACCAGAGGCTGGCTGCGCCCGGCTCCCAGCCGGTGTCGGCGTCGTCGAGAATGAAGATGGGCACGACGCGGCCGCGCGCAGCCGCCGCGGCGAGGGCGGGGTTGTCGCGCAATCGCAGATCCTGGCGGAACCAGACAAGCGTCGTCATCCGCACCTTGTACGATGGCGCGGCTCGTCCGGATCAGCGGGGCGAAGCGGGCTAGTGATTGAGCAGGGCGGCGCGGGCGCCGGCCGGAATGACGCGGCGGGTGGGCTTGCGTTCGACGACGATGGTGCGCGGCGCCGTGGACGAACCGGTGAATACCACGGACTTCTGCGGCTCCTTGCGAGGTGGCGCCGTCTTCAGGATCTCGGCACGCACCTTCTCGACCGGCATACCCATCAGCGCGGCGGCGAACTCAGCCTGCTGATCGAGATCCTCTATGAATCCGCGTGCCGCTTCGATCGCCTCGGCCAAGGTCGGCTTCTCGTCGCGGACGCGACGTTTGCCGTACTTGGTGTTCCAGGTTTCGTTGTTGTTTTTGCTCATGAATTCGCCCCAGGAGGCCCGTGAATCGCGCGCACTATGACCCATTTTGTGCGATGCAGCAAATCAAACCTGCCTTGCATTACGAGGCGGTAGATAGGTGGTCTGGAGCGCGTGCGCATCGGGCAAGGCGGGCGCCGAGACACTTTTCGCACGGGTTTTCAACAGTCGTGGTATCTAACTACCAAACCGGTGCGTGACGTGCCGAAACCCGTTGTCAGTGTGCGGAAAGCCTCCGAACATCGCTGCGCACAGATGCCGTGTGTCTTCGTCAAAGGAATGCAGGCAATGTTCGAGGAATTCAAAAAGTTCGCCTTGCGTGGCAACGTGGTCGATCTCGCGGTCGGCGTCATCATCGGCGCCGCCTTCGGCTCGATCGTGTCGTCGCTGGTCGCCGACATCATCACCCCGATTATCGGCGCGATCACCGGCGGGCTCGACTTCTCCAACTACTACACGCCGCTATCGGCGAAAGTGCAGGCGGGTCTCGCCTATGCCGATGCCAAGAAACAGGGCGCGGTGCTCGGCTGGGGTCAGTTCCTGACGGTCACCGTCAACTTCCTCATCGTTGCCTGGGTTCTGTTCATCGCCATCAGGTTCATCAACAGACTCAAGCGGCAGGAACCGCCGCCGCCGCCGCCGGCGCCGACCGAAGAGGTGAAGTTGCTTGCGGAAATCCGCGACGCCATCAAAGCCAAATGACGGACAAGATATATAGCCCGCATTAATTCACCTTCGGTTCAGGTTGGCGGAGCCAGGCTGAACATCATCCGGGTGTTCCGGACAAAGGGAGAGACCGATGAAGCGTCTGATGTTGGCTGCGCTGATCACGGCTTTCGCCGCGGGCAGCGCGATGGCGCAGAGCTGCGAGACGAAGGCCGTCAGCAAGGAAGGCAAGCCGCTGGCCGGCGCCGCCAAGACGAGCTTCATCAAGAAGTGCAAGGAAGACGCCTGCACGCCGAAAGCCGTGAGCAAGGATGGCAAGCCGCTCACCGGCGCCGCCAAGGCATCCTTCATGAAGAAGTGCGAAGCGGAGTCCTGACATAGCGACAAACTCCGCTCCTGCCCGCGACAGCGGGCATCCAGCCTTTGACTTTCTGGACCCCGCTTTCGCGGGGGTGAGCGGAGCTTGAAATTCGTTTCCTTGCAGGCGCTCTCTTAGCGCCTTAACATCCCGCCCAACGTGCCGCGCACGATGGCGCGGCCGATGGTCGAGCCGGTACGGCCGCCGATCGACTTGCCGAGGTCGGCGGCGATCTGGCCGGCGACGCGGTTGGTGATCGATCGCGTCACTTCGCGCGCCACGTATTGCGTGGTCGAAAGCTTCTGACCGCGCGGCCGGTTGGTGCCGAAGATGCCGCCGATCAGGCCGCCGAGTCCGCCAAGCCATCCGCCACCCGCCTGCGTTGGCTGACCGGGAGCCGGCGCCTGGCCGTTCGGCGCCGGCGCGGCCTCTCCCTTGGCGCGCGCCAGCAGCATCTCGTAAGCAGACTCTGAATCGACCGCGTTGTCGTATTTGCCCTTGATCGGGCTCGCCTGCATTACCGCTTTGCGCTCTTCAGGCGTGATAATCCCGAGCCGCGCCGACGGCGGGCGGATCATGGCGCGCTCGACCAGCGACGGCACGCCATTGCCCTCGAGGAACGACACCAGCGCTTCGCCCTTGCCGAGCTCCATGATGACCTGTGCGGTGTCGAGCTTCGGGTTGGGACGGAAGGTTTCGGCCGCGGCCTTCACCGCTTTCTGATCGCGGGGCGTGAAGGCACGCAAGGCGTGCTGGACGCGGTTGCCCATCTGCGCCAGCACCTTGTCCGGCACGTCGAGCGGGTTCTGCGTGACGAAATAGACGCCGACGCCCTTGGAGCGGATCAGGCGCACGACCTGTTCGATTTTGTCGAGCAGCGCCTTCGGCGCGTCGGTGAACAACAGGTGGGCCTCGTCGAAGAAGAACACCAGCTTCGGTTTGTCGGGATCGCCGACTTCAGGCAGTTCCTCGAACAGCTCCGACAGCAGCCACAGCAGGAACGTGGCGTAGAGCCGCGGGCTTTCCATCAGCTTGTCCGCGGCGAGGATATTGACGTAGCCGCGGCCGTCACGATCGGTCTTCATGAAGTCGGCAAGCTGCAACGCCGGCTCGCTGAAGAACTTGGTGCCGCCCTGATTTTCCAGAACGAGAAGCTGGCGCTGAATGGTGCCGACGGTCGCTTTCGACACGTTGCCGTATTGCGTCGTCAACTCGGCTGCATTGTCGGCGACCAGCGACAGCACCGCGCGAAGATCCTTGAGGTCGAGCAGCAGCAGGCCCTGTTCGTCGGCGATGCGGAAGACGATGTTGAGCACGCCTTCCTGGACGTCGTTCAGGTCGAGCAGGCGGGCGAGCAGCAGCGGGCCCATTTCGGAAATGGTGGCGCGGACGGGATGTCCTTGTTCGCCGAACAAATCCCAGAATATGACGGGGAACCGGTCGGTCTGGTAGTCGAAGCCCATCTTCTTGGCGCGGCTGACAAAGGCTTCCTTGGCTTCGCCCGCTTCGGCGATGCCGGACAGGTCGCCCTTGATGTCGGCGGCGAAGACCGGCACGCCGGCATTGGCGAAGCCTTCGGCCAGAATCTGCAACGTCACTGTCTTGCCGGTACCGGTGGCGCCGGTGACAAGCCCATGGCGGTTGGCGAGTTTTAAGGTGAGATATTCGGCCTTTTCGCCTTTACCGACGAAAATTTGGCCTTCCGGGTCGATCCCCGCCATCGCTGTCACGCTCCGCACGATTCCACGTTGCCGCGGTCAACATGCCCGATCCGGACGGGTGCCGCAAACCGGGGGGAGGGAGTCAGCGCTTGCGCTGCCGGCGGCAGAACACATCGTACACGGCGCCGATGACGACGCGCGCTTCCTCGCTGGCGAGGCTGTAATAGATCGTCTTGCCGTCGCGGCGGGTCGAGACGAGGCCGTCGCCGCGCAGCCGCGCCAGTTGCTGCGACACGGTCGGCTGACGCAATGAGAGAATTTCTTCCAGTTCGCTGACGGACTTCTCGCCCTCGGCGAGAATGCACAGGATCATCAGCCGGCTCTCGTGAGCCAGTGCCTTGAGGAATTCGCTGGCGCGTTTGGCGTTTCCCGCCATGCGATCCAGCTCGTTGGTCCGCTCGGTCTTATCCAGGTGCTGCAATTCCATCGAACCCGTCCCGAGGCGATGCCGGGGCCCTTGTCGCGGCCTTTGTCACGGCCGGCTCCCGCGTACGCGGCGGAGAATACTGAGATTTATCCGTTCGTGCGCGGGGAATCTTTGTTCAGAGGTACCGAATCACCATTGGTCTTCGGCGCGTCGTCGAGTTTCTTCAGCAGGCTGTCGAGCAGGCCCCAGAAGTGGTCTTCGCCTGGGTAGCCGCGGATTCGGCCGATTTCGCGGCCCTGATCGACCAGCACGAACAGCGGCGTCAGCCGCTCCGATTTGATGAAGGCGAGGTCGGCGGGCAAGGCGCTACCGCTGTCCACCCGGCGCAGCGGCGCGCGCTTGCCCTCGTCGGTCTTCTGGTAGATCGGGCCTATCTCCGCATTGAACCGCGCACACCACACGCAGCCGGCATCCTCGAACATCACCAGTTCGGCGGCGCCTGCCGGCGTCGCGAGCAGGGCGACGGCCAAGGCGGCAAGGCCGGCAAACGAGAGAACGATCCGGGTTAGGACGGGCAAGGGCATACTCGCTGTTGGGAGCGAACTGTAAATAAGCACGAGCAGCCCGCTCCACAATTCGATATATCACTAAAGTCGAATGTGTGAAATGAGCGACTTCTATGAGCGACTTTCTATGAGCGACTTGCCATGAGCCTGGACGTGTCGATCGGCGGCGCCTTCCTCGCGGGGCTGCTGTCGTTCTTCTCCCCCTGCGTGCTGCCGCTGGTGCCGCCGTATCTGGCTTATATGGGCGGCGTCTCGGTGACCGAATTGCGGGAGAATGAAGGTGCCGGACGCCGCTGGCATGTCCTCCTGACGGCGCTCGCGTTCGTGGCGGGGTTTTCCGCGGTCTTCGTGGCGCTCGGCGCCACGGCGTCAATTATCGGCAAAGCGGTCAGCGCCTGGCTCGGCGTGCTCAGCTACATCGCCGGCGGCCTGATCATCGCGATGGGGCTGCACTTCCTCGGCGTCTTCCGCATCGCGCTGCTCGACCGCACCGCGCGCGTCGGAGTGTCGCAGAAGCCGGCGGGCCTCGCCGGCGCTTTCCTCATCGGCCTCGCCTTCGGCTTCGGCTGGAGCCCATGCGTCGGCCCGGTGCTGGCGGCGATTCTTCTAATCGCCGGCGCGTCCGAGAGCGCTGGCGAAGGCGCGCGGCTGCTGCTGGTGTATTCGCTCGGCATCGGCGTGCCGTTTCTCGTCGCCGCGGCTTTCGCCGGCGCCTTCATGCGCTGGAGCGCGCGGTTCCGCGCGCGGCTGGCGCTGATCGAAAAGGCGATGGGCGCCTTCCTCGTGCTCGCCGGTGTTCTGATTTTCACCGGCCAGATGCCGACCATCGCGAACTGGCTGATCGAGACGTTCCCCGCCTTGGGGAAAATCGGCTGAACGCCCGCGAATTCTGGCATGCCCCGGCCGCCTCCGCTAACATCCGCGCAGGATGAAAGGCGAGGGGTTCCGATCGATGCTGACGAATCTGCTGCGGTGCCGTTTCGCGCCGGCTCTTCTGATGGCCGCACTGACGATGGTGGCCGCGGCGTTAGCGCCCGCAGCGGCGGAGGAAGAGAAGGTTCTCAACGTATTTAATTGGAGCGACTACGTCGCGGCCGACACGATCGAGAACTTCACCAAGGAGACCGGCATCAAGGTCAATTACGACGTCTACGATTCCAACGACATCCTCGAGACCAAGCTGACCGTCGGCCGGTCCGGCTATGACGTTGTGTTTCCGTCGGCGTCGCCGTTCTTCGCGCGCCAGGTGAAGGGCGGGCTCTACCGGAAGCTGGATCTGTTGAAGATTCCGAATGCCAAGGGTGTCGATGCCAAGGTGCTCGAGCGCCTCGCCACGGTCGATCCCGGCAACGCCCACGGCTTGCCCTACATGATGGCGGGCACCGGCGTCGGCTACGTCAAAGGCAAGGTCGACAAGCTGTTGCCGAACGCACCGATCGGCAGCCTCGCCATGCTGTTCGAGCCGAAGATCGTCAGTGCGCTGAAGCCCTGCGGCGTCACTGTGCTCGACGCGCCGGAGGAGGTTTTGCCCGCCGCGCTGTCCTACGCCGGCAAGAACCCGCTCAGCGTGACCACGGATGACTTGGAGGCCGCCGGCAAGACGGTGAAAGCCGCGCGACCGGCGTACCGCTACATCCACTCGTCGAAATATATCAACGACCTCGCCGGTGGCGACATCTGCGTGGCGCAGGGCTATGCCGGCGACCTTTTCCAGGCGCGCAAGCGCGCGCAGGAGGCCAAGAACGGCGTCGATATCGGCATCTTCCTGCCGAAGGAGGGCGCCGCCTTCAACATCGACGTCATGGCGATCCCGAAGGACGCGCCGCATCCCGACAACGCGCACAAGTTCATCAATTACATCCTGACGCCGAAGGTGGTTGCCGACATCACGGCCGCGGTCGGCTACGCCAACGCCGTGCCGGCCTCGCTCGAATTCGTACCGGCCGAGATCAAAAACGATCCGGTGGTGTTTCCGCCGGAGGGCGCCAAGCTCTACACGCCTGCGCTGGTGACGCCTGCTTATGAGAAGGCGCGCAACCGGCTGTGGACGAGCATCAAAGCCGGGAAATGATGGACCGGCCGTTCGCGAGCGCGCAGCCCGTTATCCGGATTGAGGGTGTCTGCAAAAGCTTCGGTGCGGTGCCGGCGGTGGTGGGCGTTTCGCTCGACATCGCGCGCGGCGATTTCTTCTGCCTGGTTGGCGCTTCCGGCTCCGGCAAGACGACGCTGCTGCGCCTCATCGCCGGTTTCGAGACGCCCGACACGGGCCGCATCCTGATCGACGGCGAGGACATGACCGGGCGGCCGCCTTACGCGCGGCCGGTCAACATGATGTTCCAGTCCTACGCGCTGTTTCCTCATCTTTCCGTCGCCGACAATGTCGGCTTCGGCCTGCGCGAGGAGCGCCGGCCGCGCGCGGAAATCCGCGACCGCGTCGCCGCCGCGCTCGACCTGTTCGACATGGGCGGCTTTGCCGCCCGCAAGCCGCATCAATTGTCGGGCGGACAGCGCCAGCGCGTCGCGCTCGCCCGCGCCCTGGTGAAGAACCCGAAGATCCTGCTGCTCGACGAGCCGCTCGCCGCACTCGACAAGAAGCTGCGCGAGAAGGCGCAGCTCGAGCTTGTCGCGCTGCGCGAGCGTGTCGGCATCACCTTCGTCATGGTCACGCACGACCAGGAGGAGGCGATGAGCATGGCAACGCATATTGCGTTGATGCGCGATGGCGCATTGTGTCAGGTCGGCACGCCGCGCGAGCTTTACGATATGCCGCAGTCCCGCTTCGCTGCCGACTTCTTCGGCGCGGCCAATCTGTTCGACGAAGCAGAAGGCCGGACCGTCATGGTACGGCCGGAGCAGTTGTCGGTGAGCCGCGAGCGGCCGGCCCGCGACAATGTGCTGTCCGCGGCGCTGACCAACATCGTCTTCCTCGGCAATGCCTATGTCTGCCACTTCGCGCTCGATAGTGGCCAGGCGGTGCAGGCACGTCTGTCGCCGGCGGACATGGCGGCGCTCGGCGCCTTGAGCGCGGGGGACCGGGTCTACCTGTCGTGGGATCCGGCGGCGGCGCGGGTGCTGACGTCATGACCATGGCGGCGGGCGAGGGACGCGGCCTGCGGCGCATCGTGCTCGGCACGACGACGGCGTGGCTCGTCCTGTTCACGTTGGCGCCGTTCCTGATCGTGCTGGCGATCAGCCTGGTCGAAGCGCGCTTCGGCGTG
>JAHCKF010000249.1 GCA_026125925.1 Pseudolabrys sp. | reverse complement strand
GAGATCGTCGGCGGTCATGATGCCGCCGGCGCTTTGCACCGCGGCCGCGATGTTCTTTGCCACGTCGCCGCGGTAGAAGCCGTCCGGCCCCTTGTCGGCGATCTTCTTCAGCGTGTCGGCGAGGTCGGACTGGATGAGCCGGTCGCCTTCCTCCAACGGCTGGTCGCCATTCTTCAGCAGAATGGCCGCCGACGACCGCCAGCGCGACAGCTTCTTCGCCGCGGCGGGTAGCGAGTCGGCGGTGTCGTCCTGCACCTGAAAGCCGTCCTCGGCGAGGCGGATCGCGGGCTGCAACAGGTCGCTCAGCGTGAGCCGGCCCGAGCCGTATTTCTCCGCCGCCATGGCGAGGCCCGCGACCGTTCCCGGCACGCCGACGGACAAGCCGCTATCGCGCGACTTCACCGGATCGGGATTGCCCTGCGCGTCGAGGAACATGGTCGGCGTTGCCGCCGCCGGCGCGGTCTCGCGATAATCGATCGCGGTGTTCTTGTTGTCTTTCGCCAGGTGAATGACCATGAAGCCGCCGCCGCCGAGATTGCCGGCGCGCGGATAGGTCACGGCAAGGGCGAAACCGACGGCAACCGCGGCATCGACGGCATTGCCGCCGCGATCGAGGATCTCGACGCCGATGCGGGCGGCGATGCGCTCCTGCGCCACCACCATGCCGCTCTCGCCGACAACGCCCTGCGCCGGCGGAAACGACGCCTGCGAGTTCTGCAACTGCGGCGTCGATTGCGCCAGCGCTAGCGAGGCGGTGAGGAGGAGGGCGAGGAAGGTGGTGATAATACGCACGCGGATGTCTCTCTTCTTCACTCGCCCCGCTTGCGGGGAGAGGTCGGCTTCCGAGTGTAACGAGGAAGCCGGGTGAGGGGGTGTTGAAGTTGTGCGCGATCGCGATGCCCCCTCACCCGGCTCGCGCCTGCAGCGCTCGCCACCCTCTCCCCGCAAGCGGGGAGAGGGAAGAACTATCGCGCCTGCCCGTGATACACCGTGTTCGGCCGCATGTCGGTGGCGGTGGCGACGCGGTTCGACATGTTGAAGAAGCCGGTGATCGCGGCGATGTCCCAGATGTCGCGCTCGGAGAAGCCGGCCGCGCGCAAGGCCTCGCGATCGGCGTCCTCGATCTCGGCCGGCGTCACGGTCAGCTTGACCGCGAAATCGAGCATGGCGCGCTGGCGCGGATCGAGCCGCGCGGCACGATAGTTCATCACGATCTGCTCGCCGAGCACCGGGTTGCCGGAATATTGGCGCACCGCCGCGCCGTGCGCGGTGAGGCAGTAATAGCAGCGGTTCTGCGACGACACCGCGACCGCGATCATTTCGCGCTCGAGCTTGGACAAGCCGCTCGGCGCCAGCATCAGGTCGTTGTACATGGCGGCAAAGGCTTCGAGCTTGGCGTTGTCGAAGGCATAGGCGGCGAGCACGTTAGGGATGAAGCCGAGCTTGTCCTGGCACTTCTGGAAATAGGCGGACATCTCTGGCGATAGCTGGCCTTGCGGCAGGTCGAGCGCGATGATCGGAACATCGTCAGCGACAACCGGGGCCGCCTTCGCGCCGGACGTTTTCGCCGGCGCAATGCCGGGCTTCTTGCTCGCGTGTTTGGCCATCGCTCCACCCAAAAAATTCTTCGGTCCTTGCGTGTCTACGCTACACCGCTTCGCGGCCGGGCGATATGCATTGAATGCGCCATTTTATCAACTGATATCAATATGTTGTGACGAAGATGAGTCTTCTCATCGAGCGGTCACGGTGCCGTCACCAATTGATGTGTTGCTCTCGACCTGACGGCCGGGAAGGTGAAGACTGCCCATCAGCCTCGACCGATTCACTGGATGCATGCCGCGTCCATGAACGGCCCCTGCTCCGGACAAGGTCCTTCCGCTGCTCCTACCCAAGAGGTCCCCGTGCTGGATAAATTGGCTCAATCCAATCACGCCAATGCCGAACAAGCCGCCGCGCAGGCCATAATCGCGCGAGCGGACAAGATCCTTGCGGCTCGGCACGCGGGGATTCCGGCGGATTTCGCCGCCCAGATGTTCGCGCGCGTCGTGCCGGAAGACATCGTGCGCTATTCGGCGGCGGAATTGGCGCAGCTCGCCGAGCGCGCCTTCGCTTTCCTCGCTGAGCGAGCGCCGGGCACGCCGAAAGTGCGGTGCGAGACCGTGACCCTCGACGAGGCGGACGGTCACAAGAAAATCACCGTCGTCGAAATTCTCAACGACGACATGCCGTTCCTGGTCGATTCGGTCGCGAACGAGCTTGCCGACCGCCGCATCGACGTCCGGCTCGTGGCCCATCCGGTTTTCAACGTGCAGCGCGAAAACGACAAGCTCGTCTCGTTCGACGGCGGCGCGCGCGAGAGCTTCATCCATATTCACGTGGCGCCGATCGCCGACGCCGCGGCACGCGCCGATCTCGTCACGGCAATCGAGCAAATCCTGACGCAGGTCCGCGTCGCCGTGGCCGACTGGCGGCCGATGCTGGATCGCGTGCAGGCCATCATCGGCAATCTCAAGAGCAATCCGCCGCCGCTGCCGGTGGACGAGATCGGCGAAGGCATCCACTTCCTGCAATGGCTGCTCGACGATCATTTCACGTTCCTCGGCGCGCGCGATTATGTCGTCTCGGGCAACGGCCTTGATCCCGACTTCGATTCGAGCCTCGGCATCATGCGCGACACCGGCGTGCGCGTGCTCAAGCGCGGCGACCAGCATCTCGAGTTCACGCCGCAGATCATGGCGTTTCTCAACGAGCCGCGGCCGCTGATCATCGCCAAGGCCAACGTGCATTCGCGCGTACACCGGCGCACTTATCTCGATTATGTGGGCGTCAAGAAATACGACGCCGAGGGCAACCTGATCGGCGAACATCGCATCATCGGCCTGTTCACGTCGTCGGCCTATACGCGCGCCACGCGCAACATTCCCTATCTGCGGCGCAAGATCGCGGCCATCGAGCAGCGCGCCGGCTTCGCGCCGAACAGTCACTCCGCCAAAGCGCTCGCCAACGTGCTCGAGCATTACCCGCGCGACGAGCTGTTCCAGGTCGACGACGAGACGCTGTATGAGTTCGCCATTGCAATCATGCAGCTCGACGAGCGGCCGCGCGTCCGCGTGCTGGCGCGCCGCGACCGCTTCGACCGCTTCGTATCGGCCATGGTCTACGTGCCGCGCGAGCGTTACGACAGCGCCATGCGCGTCAAGATCGGCGATTACCTCGCGCAGGCCTTCAACGGCCGGGTATCGGCGTTCTATCCGTATTTCCCGGAAGGGCCGCTGGTCCGCGTCCATTTCATCATCGGCCGCTCGGGCGGCGAAGCGACGGCGGTTCCTCGCGAGACGCTGGAGCGCGACGTCGCCGACATCGTGCGCAGTTGGAGCGACGGTCTGGCCGAGGCGCTGCACGCCGGTTATTCGCCCGACAAAGCGAGCGAACTGTTCGACCGCTACGGCGACGCGTTCTCCGCCGGCTTTCAGGACACCTACGGGCCGTCGGTGGCAGCGGCCGATGCCCGCGTCGTCGAGCAACTGACCGAAGAGCGCCCGCTCGGCGTCGATTTCCATCCGCGCCATGGCGAAAGCGGTCACGCCGTCGGTCTCAAGGTGTGGAGCTATGCCCGGCCGCTGCCGTTGTCGGAGCGGGTGCCGGTGCTGGAGAACATGGGCTTCCGCGTCGTCGATGAGCGAACCTACGACATCAAGCCAGCGGGCAAGTCGGAAGTCTGGTTCCACGACATGCTGCTCGAACGCGCCGACGGGGCGCCGATCGATCTGGCGCAGGGCAAGCCCCGGCTGGAAGCCGCGTTCCTCAACATCATGCGCGGCATTGCCGAGAGCGATGGCTACAACGCGCTGACGCTGACGGCCGGCGCCGGCTGGCGCGATGTCGCGCTGATCCGGACGCTGTCGCGCTATTTGCGGCAGATACGGACGCCCTATTCGCAGGACTACATGTGGGCGACTTTGGTGAAGCATTCCGCCGTCGCCGCCGACGTCATCGAGCTGTTCTATGCCCGCTTCGATCCGCGCGGCGAAGCGACTGAACTGCGCGAAGCCGCCCAGAAGATGATCGTCGCGCGCATCGAGGAGGCGCTGGAGAAAGTCGACAGCCTGGACGAAGACCGCATCCTGCGCGTCTTCGTCAACGCCGTGCAGTCGGCGATCCGCACCAACTTCTTCCAGACCGACAAGAACGGCCAGCTCAAGCCGCTGATCGCCATCAAGTTCGAAAGTGGCAAGATCACCGACATGCCGCTGCCGCGGCCGCTCTATGAAATCTTCGTCTATTCGCCGCGCGTCGAGGGTATTCACCTGCGCTTCGGCAAGGTGGCGCGCGGCGGCATCCGCTGGTCCGACCGGCCGCAGGACTTCCGCACCGAGATTCTCGGCTTGGTCAAAGCGCAACAGGTCAAGAACGCGGTCATCGTGCCGGTCGGCGCCAAAGGCGGCTTCGTGCCGAAGCAGATGCCGAAGAATCCGACGCGCGATCAGTTCATGGCCGAGGGCATCGCGACCTATAAACTGTTCATCACGTCGCTGCTCGAGATCACCGACAATTACGCCGCGGACGGCAGCATCATTGCGCCGGACAACGTCGTGCGGCACGAGGGCGACGATCCGTATCTCGTGGTCGCCGCCGACAAGGGCACCGCGACTTTCTCCGACATCGCCAACGGCCTCGCCGTCGACCACGACTTCTGGCTGGGCGACGCCTTCGCCTCTGGCGGCTCGGCCGGCTACGACCATAAAGTCATGGGCATCACGGCGCGCGGCGCCTGGGAATCGGTGAAGCGCCATTTCCGCGAGATGGACATCAACATCCACGAGACGCCGTTCACCGCGATCGGCGTCGGCGACATGTCCGGCGACGTGTTCGGCAACGGCATGCTGCGAGAAAACACCATCAAGCTGGTGGCGGCGTTCGACCACCGCGACATCTTTATCGATCCGGACCCCGACCCGAAGGAAAGCTTCATCGAACGCCAGCGGCTGTTCGACCTGCCGCGCTCGAGCTGGCAGGACTACGACAAGGCTTTGCTGTCGAAGGGTGGCGGCATCTATCCGCGCAGTTCCAAGGAAATCCGCCTGTCGCCGGAGGCGCAGAAGCTGATCGGCGTCGGCGAGGCCGTCACGCCGCAGGCGCTGATGAAGGCGATCCTGAAGATGCACGCCGACCTGCTGTTCTTCGGCGGCATCGGCACCTATGTGCGCGCTTCAACCGAGAGCGACGAGGCGGCCGGCGACCGCGCCAACGACGCGATCCGCATCACCGGCGCCGACCTGCGCGTCAAGGTGGTCGGCGAGGGTGCCAATCTCGGCATGACGCAGCGCGGCCGCATCGAGGCGGCGCTCAATGGCGTGCGGCTCAACACCGACGCCATCGACAACTCCGCCGGCGTCAACACCTCGGACGTCGAGGTCAATATCAAGATCGCGTATTCGTCGCTGCTGCGCGAGGGCGCGCTGACCCTCGAGCAGCGCAACGCCGAGCTGGTCGAGATGACCGACGAGGTGGCGCGGCTCGTGCTGCGCAACAATTACCAGCAGACCCTGGCGATCTCGCTGGCGCATCGC
>JAHCKF010000248.1 GCA_026125925.1 Pseudolabrys sp. | reverse complement strand
AAGGCATGACCATCGTGCCACTCAAAGTCTATTTCAATGAGCGCGGCCGCGCCAAGATCGAGATCGCGCTGGCCAAGGGCAAGAAGCTGCACGACAAGCGCGAGACGCTCAAGGAGCGCAGTTGGAACCGCGAGAAGGGCCGGCTGATGCGGGACAAGGGCTGAAGCGAGCCGTTCGCGACATTGCTGCCGCACAGCACGGTGGCAACCGTCCGGCCCGCGAAAGCTTCTCCGTGCTCGAGCAGCGCGGCGATGCCGGCCGCGCCGGCCGGTTCGACGATCAGGCCGTAGTGGTCACGGCAGAACGCCATCGCGGCGGCGAGGCCTTGCTCGTCCACCGCCAGGACTTCGTCGACGACCTCGCGCATGCAGTCGAGCGCGTAGGCCACCGGCTCGCGTACGGCGATGCCGTCGGCGATAGTGGCCGCCGTCGCGGTCGTTTCCAGTCGCGCATGATCGAAGGAAAGCTTCATCGCCGGCGCCGCGGCCGCGACGACGCCGATGACACGGCAGGCGGGAGCGGCGGCTTTCAGCCAGGCGCCCATGCCGGTCAGCAAGGCGCCATTGCCCAGTGGAATGATGGCTGCATCCAGAGCAACGCCTTGGCGGTCGAGGGCTTCGGTCATCTCCAGGGCGATCGTGCCGGCGCCCTCAGCGATCTCCGGGACGGCGCCGTCTTCGACGAAGGGGAGGCCGTGAGTGGCGGCATAGGCGCGCGCCGCGGCCTTGGCGCTGTCGAAGTCGCTGCCCTCCAGAATCACCTGGGCGCCGAGGCGCGCCATGGCGTCGAGCTTGCGCGGATTCGCGTTTCCTGCCGCGAAGATGATGGCTTTGCCGCCCCGCTTGGCGGCCGCATAAGCGAGGCCCTGGCCGAAATTGCCCACCGATGCCGCGACCACGGTGCCGATGGCGCCCGGTCGCGTGGCCATGAAGTAGTCGGCGCCACGGCCTTTGAACGAGCGGATCGGGTTGAGCGTCTCGATCTTCGCAAAGAGGCGCAGGCCGAGCGCGTCGTCTGCAGTGTGATGCGCCATCAGGGGCGATCCGGTGAATACCGGATCGATGAGGTGCGTGGCTGTGACAATATTATCGACGGAAGGGGGCGGCGGTGAACTCATCCTAAAATGCTAGGTCCATCGAAGCTTTTGATCAATGCTGCGGTGACGGCAGGCGGTGCCTCGGCTATGCAGGACCAACGCGTTAACGAGGAGCTTTCAATGACTCGCCGCATCGGCATGCTGATCTTTCCGCGGTTGACCCAGCTCGACATGACCGGGCCCTACGAAGTTCTGGCGCGGCTGCCGGAGACCAAGGTCGAACTCATCGCGCGGACGCTCGAGCCTGTCACCACCGATCGCGGCATGCAGATCGTGCCGACCACGACCTACGACGCCTGTCCGCCGCTCGACATCGTGATGGTGCCCGGTGGACCGGGGCAGCAGGATCTGATGGAAGACGAGGTGGTGCTCGATTTCCTGCGCAGGCAGGCGGCCTATGCGAAATACGTAACCTCGGTCTGCACGGGCTCGCTGGTGCTTGGCGCCGCCGGTCTGCTCAAAGGCAAACGCGCGACCTGCCACTGGGCGGCGCTCGAGCATCTCAAACCGCTGGGCGCCATTCCGGTCGCTGAAAAAGTCGTGGTCGATGGCAATGTTGTGACCGGCGCGGGCGTGACCTCGGGCATCGACTTTGCGCTGTCACTGGCGGCCATTCTCGAAGGCGAAGCGCTGGCGCGCGAGATACAGTTGCAGATCGAATACGATCCTGAGCCTCCATTCGACAGCGGTTCGCCGAAAACCGCGCAGCCGGCGACGCTCGCCGCTCTCAAGGCCAAGCTGGCGAAACTCAACGACGACCGGCGCGAGGTCGCAGCCCGCGCCGGCCGCAAGCTCGGCACCGTCGCGTAAGGTTCGGCAGGGGCGACGCTACTGCACCACCCCACAGGCGATGCGGCCGCCGGCATCGCCGGTCGGGTCGGTCTTGTAGTCGTCGGTCCCGGCGTGAATGACGAGCGCCGAGCCGTCATTGTCAAGCAGCGAATTCGGCTTGCCCTTTTCCAGCGTCACCGCGGCATTGAGCACTTCGATGGTCAGGTCGCCGCTCTGCGGGATGTGCAGATTCGGCATGTCGCCGGCATGCGCGCCGTCCGCCGCCATCAGGCCATGCTTCTTGTTGTCGGGATTGAAGTGGCCGCCAGCAGAGGTGAACGGTGGCTCGCATTTGCCGACGGCGTGAACGTGAAACGCGTGTTCGCCCGGCGGCAGGCCTTTCACCGCGACGTTGATCAGGACGCCGCGCGGCGTCTGGGTCAGGTTGGCGGAGCCGACCTCCTTGCCTTGCGCGTCCTTCAACGGCGCGGTCGCTGTTTGCGCGGCTGCCGGTAACGCCGCGGCGCAGGCCAGCAAGGTCAGGCTGGCCATCAGCAAATGCTTCTTGATGCTCATCGGGTCGCTCCCTGGATAAAAGGTGGCCGCACCGCGCGGCAAAGGCCCTCGAAAGGAACTTTATCGCGGCGCTTAAGTTCCGCCACGTGACAAAACGCGGCTACTGCGTCAGCTACGTGTCGGACTGATCCTGAGCGCGTGAATTGAGTGTGACGCTGGCGCGAATCGCCGCATGAGCAGGCGCTCACGCCTCGTCGAGGTAACCGCGCACGGACTTGAACACCGTGCGGAACATGTCCGGGGTCAGCACGCCGGTATTCGTATTGTAGCGCGAGCAGTGATAGCTCGAGAACAGCCGGATGCCGCTGAACTGGTACTGCGCGCCATGCTTGAACGGATGCGCCGATTTCCTGGCCGCGAAGGCCGTCAGCACGCTGGCATGGGCGATGGCGCCGAGCGCGACAATGGCGCGCAGCTTCGGCATCTCCGCGAAGGTATCCTTGAGAAAGTCGCGGCAGGTATTGATCTCGGCCGGCGTCGGCTTGTTTTCCGGCGGCACGCAGCGCACGGCATTGGTGATGCGGCAATCGGTGAGGGTGAGGCCGTCGTCGATTCGGGCGTCGAAGGTGCCGGTCGCGAAACCGAAGCGGCCGAGCGTGTCGTAAAGCAGCACGCCGGCGTAGTCGCCGGTGAAGGGACGGCCGGTTCGGTTGGCGCCTTGCAGGCCGGGCGCCAGACCGACGATCAGCAGGCGCGCGTCAGCGGCGCCGAACGACGGCACCGGCGCGTTGAACCATTGCGGTTGTTTCGCGCGCCAGGTCTCGCGGAAATGCACGAGCCGGGGACAGCGCGGACAATCGCGCCCCGGCTTGCCGCTGCTCGTCGCCATGGACTTGGATTATTCGTAATTCTCGTCGTCGTCCATCGCCGCCGCATTGGCGGGGGTGCGCTGCGGCGCTGCGGACGGGCGTTGCAGGAATTGCGGCGTGTGACCGTGACCGCTGTCGGTGTCGCGCGCGCGAGCCGGGCGCTCCGACGGATCGCGGCCGATCTTGCTCTGCAACGTGATGATGTCGGTGAAGACATCCGCCTGCCGGCGCAGTTCGTCGGCCACCATCGGGGGCTGCGTCGTCACAGTCGAGATCACGGTGACGCGGACACCCTTGCGCTGCACGGCTTCGACGAGGCGCGTGAAGTCGCCGTCGCCGGAGAACAGCACCATGTGGTCGATGTGATTGGCAATCTCCATGGCATCGACGGCAAGTTCGATGTCCATGTTGCCCTTCACCTTGCGGCGTCCGGTCTGGTCGACGAATTCCTTGGTCGCCTTGGTGACCACGGCATAGCCGTTGTAATCGAGCCAATCGATCAGCGGACGGATCGATGAATATTCCTGATCTTCGATCACGGCAGTGTAATAGAACGCACGCAGCAAATTGCCGCGGCCCTGAAATTCCTTGAGCAGCTTTTTGTAATCGATATCGAAACCAAGCGACTTGGCGGTGGCGTAGAGATTGGCGCCGTCAATGAACAAAGCGATCTTTTCGCCGGGCATGGTCATTCCTGTTCTCTTGAACGAGAGGCAATGTGTATGGGGCCGGATGCGGCGTCAGCCTTGTGCGGGCGCGGCATGGCGCCGGCGCTGTGGACGAGGGCTGATCTGGGTCTTAACGGCACCTGTTTGAACAATTCAGTTGGCACCCCCGCGCAATCAAAGCCCCAACCGGTAATTCAAGTCCGGCCGGCCCGTTTTGCGGTCGCAAGGGCAGTTCGCTAACAGGAAGATGAGGCCAAACCAAGACAAAAAAGGGTTGAAAAACACGGTCGCAAGGGATAGGTAGCCGGTAACTCACGAAATCGTACCACCTTGAGGAGTGACGAGCCGATGGCCCGTGTCACCGTAGAAGACTGCATCGACAAGGTAGAAAACCGTTTCGACCTCGTGCTTCTGGCGAGCCACCGCGCGCGCATGATTTCGTCGGGGTCGCAGATTACCGTCGATCGCGACAACGACAAGAATCCGGTGGTCTCGCTGCGCGAGATCGCGGAAACCACCGTTTCGCCGGGTGATCTGAAGGAAGATCTGATCCACTCGCTGCAGAAATACGTCGAGGTCGACGAGCCGGAGCCGGAGGCGCCGCTGATCGGTGCCGGTGGCGTAGACGCCGACGACGCCGACGTCGTGGTGCCGGATCGCATGACCGAGGAAGAGCTGCTCAAGGGCCTCGAGGGCCTGGCGCCGCCGGAAGAGGTCCCGGAAGACGAGGGCGAGTGAGCCCCGTTTCCCATAAAATTCGCGTAAAGGCCCGGCTCACGCCGGGCCTTTTCTTTTGGGCCGCGACGGGGCGTCCCTGGCCCTTGCTGCCTGTTCGATTTCGTTAAGCAAGCCGCCGCCGCCCTTGCGAGGCCACAAGATTAACGTGATATCTATGAGATCCTAATTCGGGACGCCTTCCGGCGAATCGCAGTTCCTATTTAGGTTGTTGATTGAGCATGGTCTTTTTCAATTCAGGCACCCGCCTGCCGGGGCATGCGCCAGGCCCGCCGGGGCATGGGCTGTCCCTGCGGTGGGGCAAAGGCTTTTGGTGACGATGCGTACGCGCCCCGACCTTCCGCGCATGCAGAAGCAGGCTCCGACCCGGGCGCCGCTCCAGCCGCCTGCGCCGGTCGCGAACGCGTCGCCGGCCGCAGTCCCGGCTCCGGAGCGGAGCGCCGCCCGCAAGCCGCCGATGATGCGGCAATACGACCTGATCGAGCGGGTGCGCGCCTATAACCCGAACACCAACGAGGCGCTGCTCAACCGCGCTTACGTCTACGCCATGAAGGCGCATGGCGATCAGCGCCGCGCCTCCGGCGATCCTTACTTCTCGCATCCGATCGAGGTCGCCGCGATCCTCACCGATCTCAAGCTCGACGACGCCACCATCGCCGCGGCGCTGTTGCACGACACGATCGAGGACACCGACGCGACGCGTGGCGAGATCGATCAGCTCTTCGGCAAGGATATCGGCGCGCTGGTCGAGGGCCTTACCAAACTGAAGAAGCTCGATCTCGTCACCAAGGAAGCCAAGCAGGCCGAGAATCTGCGCAAGCTCTTGCTGGCCATCGTCGATGACGTGCGCGTGCTCCTCGTCAAGCTCGCCGACCGTCTGCACAATATGCGCACGATCGCCTATATGCCGCTCGCCTCG
>JAHCKF010000247.1 GCA_026125925.1 Pseudolabrys sp. | reverse complement strand
TGTCCGAGATCTTGCGCGAGGACTCCTCGATCCGAGCCATGGCCTTGACGGCACGGCCGGCCACCTCGCCGCCGCGATCGGCGACCTCGCGGGTCGCCCGAGCCGACTTGGTGGCCTCCTGTGCGCTCTCGGCGTTGCGGCGCACGGTGTTGGCGATCTCCTCCATCGAGGCCGACGTTTCTTCGAGGCTGGCGGCCTGCTCTTCGGTGCGCTGCGACAGGTCCGCGGTGCTGAGCGATATCTCGGCCGACGCATTCGTCACTTCACGCGACGAGTTCTTGATCTCGGCAATGGTGCTGCGGACCTGCCCGATCATCACGCCGACGGCATTGACGATCTGCGCGACTTCATCCTTCGCGGCCATGGTCGGCAAGGTCACATTGAAGTCGCCTTCCGCGACCTTCAACATGCCGCCCTGGATCAACTGTAGCGGCTTGGTGACCCGGCGCGACAGCAGAACCACGACGCCGGCGGTCAGCGCACACACCAGGGCGAGAATGATGAACTGTATCGTCAGCTTCCAGACGGCGCTCTGCTTGAGAAGATCGGCGCGTTCGGCGATGGCAGCAAGGGCTGCATTTGCCGTGCCGAGGATCAGATTGAGCTTGCCGACCGAGAAGCGAACCCACTCCTTAGCCGGCACTTTCAACGGTTCCCCGGCCAATGCAGCATCGAGCTGTCCGCGGCGCAACTCGGCATAGTCGGGGGAGAAGAACTCTTTCGTCGCGCTTTGCATCGCCCGCGTGAAGTTCTCAGGCAGGGTCACACCGACGAGCATACCTTCGATGCCCGACCACGACGCATAAGCGGCCGCCAAGTTCGCTTCATATTTCGTGACGACATCGGATGACGGCTTCAAGCCACCAACCGCGTTCGAAACAAGGGTGTTGCTGTCGCCCGCTTGATTGCGGGCCGCCCAGGCGAGCTGCTTGATATTGAACAGTTGGTCGACATAGGAATCGCGCAACTTGACCAGCTTCGTCAGGCTCGCCGAAATCCCGTCGAGCAGATCGAGCAGATCGCCACCGGTTTTGTAATAGGTGTCGGCAAGGCCGGCAGGCCGCTCCGCCTTCGGCTTGTCAAAGGCGGCCGAGGTCTCGGCCTGCAGCGCTTCCCATTTCTGGATCATGGCCGCCAGCGCGTCGGCCTGCTGCGCGATGCCCGGCGCGTCGATGTCGCGAAGTGCGACCAGCCCGGCTTTCAACGCAGGCATTTCGGCTTTCCGCGACTCGATCAACAACGACCGGTCTTCGGGAGCCTTTTCGAGGCCAAGGTAACGAAACGCTTGAGCTCGCTCCACGCGCAGCTCGGGCAAGGCCTTGAACAGATGCGTCGAAACCACGGCGACTTTCGACAGGAGGCTGGCTGATCGATATTCCTGCCATGATTGCCAGGCGCCGGTTGCGACAGCGATAATGATGACGCCCGCCATCAGACCGACAACCGATTTCAAGAGCGCGTTGACGGACAATCGATTCAGCATGTTCATTCCCACAAGGATTCCGAGGAGCCGGTAGGCTCAACATCGTTGGGAAAATTGAACGGAACTCTAACAGTAGTGCGGTACCTTCGGACTATTTCGATGCGACGCAATATTCATCTAGTTTAAGATTTGCGCGCCGGCGCCGAAACGCGCCGGCATGGCAGCCGAAAGCTGCCGCCCCGAGCCCACGAAGCTTTAAAACAAATCGGCAATGTAATTTGACACGCCAGCAAGCGCAGCGATCGATCGACCGCTGCGCTTGAGAGATGTCAGGCGGCTCTATGCACGGCGGCCGGACGCCGCGGTGCCGAGGTTGCTGCCGGCCGGGCGGCCATGGCCTTCTCGTCGCGCAGCTCGGGTTCGTTCTCCGCATCGATGCGGAAGAAGCCGACCTGCCCGTCCATCGCCTTGGCCTGCTGCTCGAGCACCTTGGCCGTCGCCGCATTCTCCTCGACCAGGGCGGAATTCTGCTGCGTGGCCGTATCCATCATGGTCATCGCCTTGTTGATCTCGTCGACGCCGCTGGACTGTTCGGCGCTGGCATTGGCGATGTCATTGATGAGCGCGTTGACCTTCTGGATCGACGCCGTGATCTGGCCCAGCGCGTCGCCGGCCTGATTGACGAGATCGACCCCCTCCTTGACCTGACCGCCGGATTTGGTGATCAGCGCCGTGATGTCTTTAGCGGCCTGCGACGAGCGTTGCGCCAGGCTGCGCACCTCGGCGGCGACGACGGCAAAGCCCCGTCCCGCCTCGCCCGCCCGTGCAGCCTCCACCGCTGCATTGAGCGCCAGCAAATTAGTTTGGCGCGCAATCTCGTCGATGACGACAATGATCTCCGAGATGCTCTTGGAGGACTCTTCGATCCGCGCCATGGCCTCGACCGCCTTGCCGACCACCGCGCCGCTCTTGTCGGCGACATCACGGGTCTCGGCAGCCGAGCGGCTTGCTTGGCGGGCATTTTCCGCATTCTGTTTGACGATCGACGAAATCTCTTCCATCGCCGCCGAGGTTTCTTCCAGGCTCGCGGCCTGCTCCTCGGTTCGCTGCGACAGGTCGGTGGTGCTGGTGGAAATCTCGACCGAAGCGTTCGTTACTTCGCGCGCCGCGACCTTGATGTTCAACAACGCGTCGCGCACCTTGGCGGCCATGCCCTGAACGGCGACGGCGATCTGGCCGATTTCATCGACACGGTCGACATGCGGCACCGCGACGGCGAAGTTGCCTTCGGCGATTTCGCCGAGCGGCCTGGTCAGCGCGCGCAGCGGCCGCGCCACGGTCATCACCGAGAAGGCGATGGCGCCGAAGAAGATGGCGACGCAGGCGGCCAGCAGCAGGCCGTTGAGGATGACCATGTTGAGGCTGGAGCTCTTGAGGTCGGCCGTATAGGCCTCGCTGGCCGCGCCGGCTCCGTTCATAACCTCGAGCAACGTCGCGAGCAGCGGCGTCGTCGTATCGACCCACTGGTCGGTCGCCATCGGATACTTGCCACCCGCCGCCGAGACTTTCTGCATCTCGTTGGACAGCGACCTGAACTTGCCGAAATAGCTTTCTGTCGCCGCCTTGACCGCCGTGGTGATGGTGGGATGCTCGGCCTCGACGAGCGAGGCCTGCAACAGGCGCCACATGAGATCGACCTGGGCGCGGATGATATGGATTTTCTGCAGATTGCCGGCGGGGATCGCGGTGCCGGCCGAGATCGACTGCGCCAGCGTCGAGCGTTCGCTGCCGCCGATGTCACGCATGTTCCAAGCATAGATGCGGATATTGGCGAGGCGCGCGAGTTCGGGGTCCATGGCGCTGGTGCTGCTCAGCACGCGATTCCACAGCTTCTGCGCGGTGACAACGAAATGCGATAGCGCCGGAACCGTGTTCTTGACGGTGTCGGCGTCGCGCTCCGCCTTCGGCAGCTTGATCGCTTCATCGGCCTTCTGCCGATAAAGTTCAGCCTTCTGCCGCGCCTCGTTGAATTCGGCGATCAATTCCGCCTTGCGCGGGAAGTCCTCCTTGAGCAAAGCGGCGAAAGCCGGGTCGATCTTGGATTTGGAGCCGACGCGCTGCCCGTCGAGATCCTTCCTCAACGAGTCGCTCGCCGGGCCCGCCGCCTGCAGCGCACTGCTGGTATAGGCACGTTCGATGAGGATGTCGTAGACGCCGAGGATGAGCGCGTTCGCGGCGGTGTTCTGGCGGTCGGCCTTCTGCGCTTTGCTGTAGAGCTCGACCGAGCGGTAGGTCTCCGCCGACAGCGCCCAGACGGCGATCGGCACGACCAGGGCAAAGGTCACAGCAATGCGTGTTGAAATAGTGCGAAAGGAAAAGGCCGCCATAACCACTCGACTCCAGAATGCGCGTTCATTCTCTGTAGTTTGAACGAGTTTCTGGCGCCGGCATTAAGGAGAGATAAATTACATCCGCCTTTCTGCATATAGCGGACTGTTCAAACGAATTGATAAAAAATATTGCCGGTCGTCACCCAGGTAGGGCGGCCATGATTTCATCGAAAGCCTGGCCGACCGGCACCAGGGGCCAATCCTTCATCTGGCCGCGAAACCAGGTGTGCTGCCGCTTGGCATAGCGGCGCGTATCCATGATCGACCCGGCCGCTGCCTCGTCGAGCGATATCTCGCCGCGGAGATGGCGGATCAGCCACGGCACGCCATGCGCCTTCATGGCCGGCAGCAGCGGATCAAGGTCGCGCGCGGACAGGGCGCGAACCTCGTCCAGCGCGCCGGCTTCCAGCATCGCGGCAAAGCGCGCCTCGATGCGTGACACGAGTTCGGCACGCTCGAGCGTGACGAAGACGCGTGCCGTGCGCTCCGGCGCCAGCAGCGGCGCGGTCGCCTCACCGTGCCAGTCGCTGATCGAGCGCCCGGTCGCCAGCACCACCTCGAGCGCCCGCGCGATGCGGGAACGGTCGAGCGGCATCAGCCGCGCCGCCGTGACCGGGTCGCGCGCCGTCAGTTCGGCGTAGAGCGGCGCGACGCCATCGCGCGCCAGGCGATCGCGGACATTGTCGCGAATCTCGGCCGGGATCGCCGGCACCGCCGCGATACCTTCGGTCAGCACCTTGAAATAGAGCCCGGTGCCGCCAACCACGATCGGCACACGGCCGGCGGCGGCGATGTCGTCCAGCACCCGGGACACCTCACGCAGCCACTGGCCGGTCGAATAGGTCTCGGCCGGATCGACATGACCATAGAGAACATGGGGCGCGCGCGCTTCCTCGTCCGGCGACGGTCTGGCCGTGATGACTCGCAGGCCGGCATAGACCTGCATGGAGTCGGCATTGACGATGGTGCCGCCGAGCCGCTCGGCCAGCGCCAGCGCCAAAGCCGACTTGCCGCTGGCGGTCGGACCGGCGATAAGCACCGCCTGTTTCAGCTCTGGCATCGACATGACCTCGTCCGCATCCTTCACCGCCACCATCATCGCAGGCCGCGACGCACTCGACGACGCCGCGCTGGCCCGCGCCCGCGCGATCCTGCCCGCGCCGGCCGCACCGTTTTGGCTAAATCCCGGCCGCGCCGCCGACATTCCCTTTAACGCAGCCGTCGGCGCCGACCAACGCGCGCTCGCCGAGAGCCTGCGCGCCGCCCTGCCGGGCGCCGACGTCGTGGTGCAACCTACGGCGGGCCGGCGCAAGAAGCTGTTCCTTGCCGACATGGATTCCACCATGATCGGCCAGGAATGCATCGACGAACTGGCCGACTATGCCGGCCTGAAGGCGCACGTCGCGGCGATTACCGAGCGCGCCATGCGCGGCGAAATCGCGTTCGAGCCGGCGCTGCGTGAACGCGTCGCGCTACTCGAGGGTCTCAAGGTGTCGGTGATCGACGAGGTGCTGCGCGACCGCATCAAGTTGACGCCGGGCGCCCAGGCGCTGGTGCGCACCATGCGCACCCACGGCGCCCATACCGCCTTGGTGTCCGGCGGCTTCACCTTGTTCACCGACCGCGTCGCCGCGATGATCGGCTTCAACGAGAACCGCGCCAACAGCCTGACCGTGATCGACGGCCACAAGCTGGCCGGCACGGTGGCCGAGCCGATCTTCGGCCGCGACGCCAAGCGAGCGGCGCTCATCGAACTGCGCCA
>JAHCKF010000246.1 GCA_026125925.1 Pseudolabrys sp. | reverse complement strand
CTGCAGTCTGAGTTTTGGGCTTCTGGATTCCCGCTTTCGCGGGAATGAGCGGAGTGTGTTGCTCGCCCGGAGAAACGGAGCAAAACAGCGCGCTCCCCAATTTCATCTCGGCGCCATCGACCATGGCGCGCACGCCCTGCCCCGGCTCTTCGGTCACCGCCTCGAACGGCGTCGTGTTGGCGCCTTCCTTGGCCAGCGCCATCGCCAGCGGGTGGCGGCTCGACTGCGCCAGCCGCGCCGCGGCCTTGAGCAGCGCCGGGTCGATGTCGACCGCATTGACCACGCGCGGTTCCGGCAAGGTCAGAGTGCCGGTCTTGTCGAAGACGATGGTGTCGGCCTCGGCGAGGCGCTCGATGGCGTCGCCGGCATTGAGGATGATGCCGCGCCGGAACAGCGCGCCGGAGGCGACGACCTGCACCGCGGGTATCGCCAGCGCCAGCGCACAAGGGCACGTGATGATAAGCACCGCGATGGCGGTGATGATGGCATCGTGCGCCGAGGCGCCGGCGATCAGCCAGCCGGCAAGCGTCAGCGCCGCCGTGGCGTGCACGACCGGCGCGTAGATGCGCGCCGCACGGTCGGCGAGCCGCCGCGTGCGCGATTTGGCGCTGGCCGCTTTCTCCAGCAGCTTCTCGATCTCGTCGATCAGCGCCGAGCCGCCAGCGGCGGTGACGCGCAAGGTCAGCGTGCCGGCGAAATTCAGGCTGCCGGCATAGACCTTGCCGCCGGCGTGAACCGCGCGGCGCGCGGTTTCGCCGGTGATCAGGCTTTCGTCGATCTCGGACACGCCATTGATGACGTCGCCGTCGGCCGGCACGCGCTCACCCGGCTTGACCAGCACGCGATCGCCGACCTTGAGCGCGGACGCCGGCACGCGCATCAGCTCGTCGCCGTCGAAGCGGTGCGCGGTGTCGGCGCGCAAGGCGGCAAGATTGCCGGCGGTAGCGCGGGTCTTGCGCCGCATGGCATGATCGAGCGCACGGCCGACCAGCAGGAAGAACAGCAGCATCAGCGCCGAATCGAAATAGGCTTCCTCGGCGTGATTGGCGGTTTCCACCACCGACATGCCGAGCGCCAGGATGACGCCGAGCGAGATCGGGACATTCATGTTGAGCTGGCGGGCGCGCAGCGCCATCCAGGCGCTCCTGAAGAACGGCTGTCCGGCATAGGCCGCGGCCGGCAGCGCGATCAGCGCCGAGGCCCAGTGGAAGAAATCGCGCGTCTCTGGCGTGATGTCGGTGACGTTGCCCGACCACACCGACACCGACAACAGCATCACATTCATCGCGGCGAAGCCGGCGACGGCGAGGCAGCGTGTGAGCTGACGCGCCTCGGCGGCCTCCTCCTGCTCGGCGCGCAACGGCACGAAGGGATGACCGCGATAGCCGTTGGCGGCCAGCGTCTCGAATATGCGGCCAGGCGCGTCGAGCGCGTCGGACCAGGCGACATGCAGGCGGCGGTTGGTGTAGTTGACGCGCGCCTCGGTAACGCCGGGCAGGCTTTTCACCGCGTGCTCGATGCGCGCGATGCAGGCGCCGCAAGTGATGCCTTCGACCGCAACATCCATGCCGCGCGTGCCGTCGGCTTCCGGCTTGATATAAGGCGAGACGTCGAGGGTGTCGGCAGCGGTCATTTTATTCTCGTGTACTGCGTCGATCTCCGCTCATTCCCGCGAAAGCGGGAATCCAGTTTTCCTATCGTCTGGGTCCCCGCTTTCGCGGGGACGAACGGCGAGAAACTTACAGGCTAGATTCAATTCAACGTCACCCGGCTGCGGGAGAGAAACACGCGCCGGCCGTCGCGCTCGAGGCTGATGATGAGCTCCCAGCGCCCGGCGTGCGCCTCGGCGACGCCGTGAAACTGGCCGGCGCCGATGTTGCTGAGCGGCACGGCGTGATCGCGCCGTGAATCGGCGGGGTGCTCCAGCCGCGCCACCGCGGTCAGCCCGGACACCGGTACGCCGCTGGCGTCGCGCACCGCGATGTCGAGCACGGCCTCACCGGCCTTGTCGCGGCCGAGCTTGCCGTCGACCTGCCAGTGCAGCTCGGCCTGCTTTTCGGCATTGGCCATCGTCTGCTTGAATTTCAGCCCCGCCTTGTACGAGCTCGTCGTTTCGACGCCGCCGAAAGTCGAACTTGCCGCCTTCACCATCACCGCATTGACGGCGAAGACGAAGCCGAAGAAGCCGACGAACCAGAACAGCACGGCGCGGCCGGTCAGTTCCCGCGGCTTGCCGGATCGCGATTGAGCCATGGCTATCTCCTTTGCGGGCCGAAGAAGTGATCTCGCATTTGCGCCACCGCGCCGGTTTCCGCATCGATCAGGCTGAACAGCACCGTGGTCGAGGCCGCCGGCGGCGTGTCGCTGTAGTCGGTGACGAGGATGCGCACTTCCTTGGTCTGGTCGGGACCGACCGAGACGAGCTGGCGGCCGTCGGCGCGCGGCGGCAGGCCGACGAAATCCACCAGCGAGGACGGCAGGCCCTCGACCGCGACGATGAAGTCGCGCGACTTGAGCTGCTTGTTGACGATGCGAATGGTGTAGCCGTTGCGCAACGAACCATCCGACAGCCGCACATACATCGGGTTGCGGTCGTGAATGACGCTGATGCCTTCCGAATCGCGGGTCGCCAGGGTGTACAGCATGACGCCGCCGGCGATGGCGATGATCGCCGCGTACAGCAACGTGCGCGGGCGGATGAGGTTATAGGAGGGCTGCCGGCCTTCCTGCCGCGCCTTGATGTTGAGGTCGGTGTCGTAGGCGATGAGGTCGCGCGGCCGGCCGAGCTTCGCCATCACCGTGTTGCAGGCGTCGATGCACAGGCCGCACTGGATGCAGCCGAGCTGCGAGCCTTGACGAATGTCGATGCCGGTCGGGCAGACATGGACGCATTGCAAGCAATCGACGCAGTCGCCGACCTGTTCGCCGCGCGTCTTGGCCTGCTCGGCCTTCTTCACCGACATGCGCGGCTCGCCGCGGTCGTAGCGGTAGGTGACATTGAGCGCATATTCGTCGGTCAGCGCCGCCTGGATACGCGGCCACGGGCACATATAGAGGCAGACCTGCTCGCGCAGGTGACCTGCGAGTGCATAGGTGGTGACGGTGAGAATGCCGATCCAGGCATAGGCGACCAGGGGCGCTTCGCCGGTGGCGAGTTCCTTCACCAAAGTCGGCGCGTCGGCGAAATACAGGACCCAGGCGCCGCCGGTCCACCACGCCACCATCAGCCAGAGGAAATGCTTGGCGCCCTTGCGCGCGTAAGTCTCGAGCGTCCACTTCGAGGCTTCGCGCTTCATGTGCTCGCGGCGATCGCCTTCGGTGAAGCGCTCGATCGCCATATAGAGATCGGTCCACACCGTCTGCGGGCAGAGATAGCCGCACCAGACGCGGCCGGCGAGCGCGTTCATCAGGAACAGGCCGATCGCCGCCAGCACCAGCAGGCCGGTGAGGTAATAGATTTCCTGCGGCCACAGCTCGATGAAGAAGAAGTAGAAGCGTCGGTTCGGGAAGTCGATCAGCACCGCCTGCGACGGCGCGTTCGGGCCGCGATCCCAGCGCACGAAAGGCAGGAAGTAATAGATGCCGAGCGTGACCAGCAGCACCACCCATTTGATGCGGCGGAAGGTGCCGTGGACGCTCTGCGGATAGATTTTGCGTCGCGCTTCGTAGAGCGGGATGTCGTCGATCTCGTCGTCCGGCGGCGGTGGCGGCGGCGCGGCCGGTTTCACTTCGGATTGCCGCACCAGTTCTTCAAGTTGGGTCATGGGATGTCCGCCGGAATTACCGGAGTAGTGTAGAGATCCGGGCCCCCGGCGCTTTGATCTGGCTCAACGGAAAATCCCGGTCTCGCGACCGGGATCCTCAGGTTTTTCAGAAGCTTGATCCGCGGGCGCCCTGCTATTTCTCGCCCCCGCCGAAGCTGTAGACGTAGACCGCCAGCGACTTGATCACGGGCTCGCTGAGGCGGCCTTCCCAGACCGGCATGACGCCGCCATGGCCCTTGTCGATGCCTTCGACGATGGCCGCCTTGTCGGAACCGTAGAGCCAGATGCGGTCGGTCAGGTTGGCCGAGCCGAGTTCCCGATTGCCCTTGGCGTTATCGCCGTGACAGACGGCGCAGTTGTCGGCGAACACCTTCTTGCCGGCCGCGAGATCCGCCCCGGCTTCGGTCGGCAATCCCGACAGCGAGCGCACATAGTCGGCGACGTTGGAGATTTCCGCCGGCTTCAGCACGCCGGTGAACGGCGGCATGTTGCCCTGACGGCCCTTGTCGCTGCCGCCGCGGGCGCCGAAGCGGATGGTCTGCTCGATATCGGCCAGCTTGCCGCCCCACAGCCAGTCGTCATCGTTGAGGTTTGGATAGCCTTTGGCGCCACCGCCGCCGGCGCCGTGACACGGCGCGCAGTTGTCGGCGAAGGCGACCCGCCCTTGCGCCCGGGC
Organism: Pseudolabrys sp.; assembly: GCA_026125925.1. Next base: position 1,138 of record JAHCKF010000246.1, on the reverse strand, counting down.
GAAGTCGAGGAGCTGCGGATCGGCCAGGATTTCCGCGGTGCCGGCATTGGCGAGCTTCACCATCATCGGTCCGCGCTGCGCGTGCAGCGCATTGAGATCCTCGACCACGGCCTCGCGCGAGTGATACCCCAACAGCCCTTGCGTCGAATTGTTGATCAGCGGCCAGGCCGGGTAGACGATCCAGTAGCCGATCGCCCAGACGATGGTGAGATAGAACAGCCACAGCCACCAGCGCGGCAGCGGCGTGTTCAATTCACGCAGACCGTCCCATTCGTGACCGGTGGTCGCGGTGCCCGTGATCGGGTCGATATGTTTGTGTTCTTCAGCCACGACTTAATCCTCCCGGAGCGGAATGCGCGCGGCTTCGTCAAACTGCTTCTGCCGCGACGGCCACAGCGCGTAGATCAAAACCAGCAAGAAAATCGCGACGAAGTAGACGAGTCCCCAGCTCTGGGCGAACTCGGCAGCGGCTCGATAGGTCGGGTCCATGTCAGATCACCGGATATTGGCTTTGTCGTCGTACATCTTGAAATCGACCTGGGTGCCGAGCATCTGCAGATACGCGATCAGCGCATCGGCTTCGGTCACGCGGGCCGGGTTGCCGTCGAAATCGCGCGCTACCGCGTTCGGATAACGCTTGGTGAGTTCGGCGGCGTCGGGATTGTCGGTCGAGGCCTGGATCTGCACGTCCTTGTCGGCGCTCTCGATCATCTCGGGCGTATAAGGCGTGCCGAGCAGCGCCTGCACCTTCATGTCGGCGGCGACGTGCTTGTAGTCGAGCTCGGTCTTGGCCAGGAAGCCATAGTCCGGCATCACCGAACCCGGCACCACCGAGCGCGGATCGCGCAGGTGGTCACGGTGCCAGGCGTCGGAATACTTGCCGCCGACCCGGGCAAGGTCCGGACCGGTACGCTTGCTTCCCCACTGGAACGGCCGGTCGTACATGCTCTCGGCCGCCAGCGAGTAGTGGCCGTAGCGTTCGACCTCGTCGCGCAGCGGGCGGATCATCTGCGAATGACAGAGATAGCAGCCCTCGCGGACGTAGATGTTGCGGCCGGCGAGTTCGAGCGGCGTATAGGGCCGCACGCCCGCGACCTTCTCGATCGTGTTCTTGAGATAGAACAGCGGCACGATCTCG
>JAHCKF010000245.1 GCA_026125925.1 Pseudolabrys sp. | reverse complement strand
ATTTGCCGACGAGAGCGTCTGCATCGGCCCGCCGGCGGCGAAAGACAGCTATCTCAACATCCCGGCGATCCTGGCCGCCTGCGAGATCACCGGCGCCGACGCCGTGCATCCCGGCTACGGCTTCCTGTCCGAGAACGCCCGCTTCGCCGAAATCCTCGCCGAACACGGCCTGCACTTCATCGGCCCCAAGGCCGAACACATCCGCATCATGGGCGACAAGATCGAGGCCAAGCGCACGGCCAAGCGCCTCGGCATTCCGGTCGTGCCCGGTTCCGATGGCGGCGTCACCGACGATGCCGAAGCGGCGCGCGTCGCCAAGGACATCGGCTTCCCGGTGCTGATCAAGGCCGCGGCCGGCGGCGGCGGCAAGGGCATGCGCGTCGCGCGCTCGGCCGACGAACTCGCCAACGCGCTGTCCACCGCGCGCTCGGAAGCCAAGGCCAATTTCGGCAGCGACGCCGTGTACATCGAAAAGTATCTCGGCAAGCCGCGCCACATCGAGATCCAGGTGCTCGGCGACGGCAAGGGCAACGCCATCCATCTCGGCGAGCGCGACTGCTCGCTGCAGCGCCGTCACCAGAAAGTACTCGAGGAGAGCCCCTCGCCCGCCCTCAATGTCGCCGCGCGCGACAAGATCGGCGAGACGGTCGCCAAGGCGATGCGCGAGATCCAGTATCTCGGCGTCGGCACCGTCGAATTTCTGTATGAGAACGGCGAGTTCTATTTCATCGAAATGAACACGCGCATCCAGGTCGAGCATCCGGTGACCGAGATGATCACCGACATCGACCTGATCTTCGAGCAGATCCGCGTCGCGGCCGGCGCCGAACTGACCCTGAAGCAGAGCGACATCCGCTTCCACGGCCATGCCATCGAGTGCCGCATCAACGCGGAAAACCCGGTGTCATTCCGACCCTCGCCCGGCAAGATCCTGCACTATCACCCGCCCGGCGGTCTCGGCGTGCGCATCGATTCCGCCGTCTATCAGGGCTACTCGATCCCGCCCTATTACGACTCGCTCGTCGGCAAGCTGATCGTGCACGGCAAGACGCGCCAGGAATGCCTGATGCGGCTCAAGCGCGCGCTCGACGAAGTCGTCGTCGACGGCATCGAGACGACGCTGCCGCTGTTCCGCGCTTTGGTGCGCGAGAACGACATCATCAACGGCGACTATCACATCCACTGGCTGGAACAGTTCCTGGCGCAGGGTGGAATGGAAGAAAGCCAGCCGCTATCCTCGTGACGGCGGCCGGCCTGCGCCGTCTCGTCAGAACCGGTAATTGACGCCGGCGCGTACCAAACCGAATTTCAAATCGGCGTCCATGTAAGAACCGAGACCACCGATAACGTCGGCGAGGTAGCTGTCCTTATTCCGAAGATCGACATAAATGTACTCGATCCGGGCGCTCCAACGATCGCGTCCAGCCACTTCCACGCCACCACCGAGTGTCCATCCGACATGCGTCGCGGTGTCGCTCACCTTGACGTTGTTGGCCACGTCGTTCACTTCGAGTTTGTTCTTGCCGAAGGCAAAGCCGCCGGCGACGTAGGGCATGACCCGCTCAAATGCGTAACCAATGCGGCCTCGCCCTGCGCCGAACCATTCCAGCGTGTTGGTCGTCGTGACCGTCGTTGACGGGATGAGCTTGCTGCCGCTGACGTCGGCATAGTTGATTTCCGCTTCGACGCCGAACACCGCCGAGCCGACCTGCCAGTTGTAGCCGAGCTGCGCGCCGCCGATGAAGCCGTCGTATTTTGAAGAGAACGGGTTGGAGGCAGCCGGCAGTACAAGCGTTGAGTCGGCGTCGCCGAAGGCGTAACCGGCATTCACGCCGGCATAGACCCCGGTCCAGGTGAAAGCGCGCGACGGCGCCAGGACTTTGTACTCCGGCGCCATGTCGGCGGCCGCGCCTGGCACGGTGCCGGCCACGAGGATGCCGGCACCTACGATGACGGACCGGAAAGTCTTGCTGCTGATCATTGTCGTCCTTTGAACACGAGCTGGTGGTGGCGTCGAAATGAGCCGCCATAGTCACCCAGGGCGCCCGCTTTCGCGTTGTCCGGCGCCGCACCGGATTTGCACTTGTGCGCGGAGCCGCGCGGTTGCGTGCGACCTGTGCTCTTTTGATCACGTATTCGCACGCGCAATGTTCTTGCTCGCACGCGCACTGTTCTTGGACTTTTGCGCAAACTGCGACCATCGGCCGCAAGTTTTCGGGTCGACTTGCAACGATGGCGAAACGACGCCGTGGAATTTCTGTTGGGGGACGGCGCGGCGTTCGGCAATCTACGGCGCGCCTTGGAATCGGAATGACAGCGTAGTGGGAATGATCGTTTTCTCGACCGACCAGTTTACCGATCGGCTGGATGACGATCAGCGGTTCGCGGTGTGGCGAGATCTATACGCCGCGCAATACGGACTGCTCGATGTCACCCGCGTCGAGGACAAACCGTTCACCGCGCACCTGCAATTTGCGCAATACGGGACAGTGGCAGCCGGCTGGTTCAGCGGCAGTCTGGCCCGCGTGCGCCGATCGCGGCATGAACTCAATCTCGACTCGCGCGACGAGCTATTTCTGTTTTTCAATCGGGGCGACCATGCGGTTTCGGTGTCGCAACGCGGCCGCGAAGTGACTGTGCAGCCGGGCATGCCGGCTCTTCTGAATTACTACGAAAAAGGTGACGCCCGGTTTGGCGGCGATCACCGCTGGATGGCCTTCACGGTACAGCGCGAGCGGCTCAGCCCCCTCGTTCGCAACGTCGAAGATATCGTAGCCTCGCCGCTCAATGCGCAGAGCGAAGCGATGAGCCATCTTCGCCGCTACGCCGATTTCCTCGAAAGCGCCGGCCCTCCTAAGGCCGAATCGTCTCTTGTTGAACACGTCGGCGCCTCGGTGATCGATTTGATCGCCCTCGCACTCGGCGCCAGCCGCGACGCGGCGACCGTCGGTCGCCAGCGCGGCCTGCGGGCGGCGCGGCTGCGCGCGGTGCTGGCGGAGATCGAAACGGGCTTTGCCAATCCCGGTTTTTCCGTAGCGCAGGTGGCGCGCAAGCTGCGCCTGTCGCCGCGTTACGTGCAGGACCTGCTCCACGATACGGAGGCGAGCTTCGTCGAGCGCGTCGCAGAACTGCGGCTGCAAAAGGCCCGCCGCATGTTGGGCGACCCGGCCCGCGATACGATGGCCGTCGCCGACATTGCCTATGCCTGCGGCTTTGGCGAAGCCCCCTACTTCAATCGGCGTTTCCGCAAGCGCTTCGGCGCTCCGCCGCGATGGTTCCGCCGTTGACGGGCCGGCTGGCGCGTTGCCGAATCGCCACGATGGCGAGGAACGTAGCCAGACGGTATCCTTCGGCGAACCCGCGTGCGAAAGCACCAATCGCGCCAGTCCGCATCGGAGGAAGATATGCCCGGCACCGTCCGCCTGCACCGCGTCTTCGCGACCACGCCCGACAAAGTCTACCGCGCCTTCATCGAGGCCGACGCGCTGGCGAAATGGCTGCCGCCCAATGGCTTTGCCTGCACGGTGCACTCGCTCGAGCCCAAGGTCGGCGGCACCTTCCGCATGTCATTCCGCAATTTCACGACCGGTCACAGCCACGCCTTTGGCGGCGAATTTTTGGAACTCGTGCCCGGGACGCGCGTTCGCTACACCGACAAGTTCGAAGACCCCAACCTGCCGGGCGAAATCCGCGTGACGGTGGAACTCAAGAAGGTGCTGGTCGGCACCGAAGCCAATATCGTTCAGGAAGGCATCCCGGACGCCATTCCGGTGGAAGCCTGCTATCTCGGCTGGCAGGAGTCGCTGCGCAATCTCGCCCGTCTGGTCGAGCCGGAGATCAATCAGTAATCGCCGGCGCGGTCTCGGACCGTTCGTTCGCCGGTGGCCGAATCCGATATAACCGGCAATCGCCATCGCGTTGATCGAATAACGCCCGCCGCGCGCGGGACGAAAGGATATCCCTTGGCCTGGACGTTGCCGCGCTGGCGGTTCCTCAATTTGCAGGCGCTGCTGCTTGGCGTTGGTTTTCTCCTGCTGGTCGGCATCAGCGCGGCAACGGTCTACCTCGTCGAACGCGCCGCCTCCGACAGCAAACAACTCGCCGACACGCTGAGCGTCGAGGACAAGCTCTCCGACATCCTGTTGACCGTGCGCCGCGCCGAAAGCAGCCAGCGCGGCTATCTGCTGACCAACGACGCCAGCTATCTCGAGGACTTCCGCGACGCCGAGCCCGAGACCATGGACACGCTCGCCGAAGTCCGCGAGCTCGCCGGCACCAGCGCCACGCGCAAATCGACGGTCGACCGCGTCGATCAACTGGTGACCGGCAAGTTTCGCGAGATGAAGCGCATCATCGAGCTCAACGAAGCGGGCCGGCGCGCCGAAGCGCTGTCGCAGGTGCGCCGGGGCGAAGGCCGGCGCATCATGGTGGAATTGCGCGACGTCATCGAGCAGGCCATCGAAGCCGAAAACGATCTCGCCGACGTCCGCACGCAAGCCTCGCTCGACACCAGCAACATGCTGCTGTTCGTGTCGCTGTTCGGCGCGGCGCTGATCGTCGCCATTGGCGGCCTGTCCATCATGCTCGTGCAACGCAATTACCGCCGCGCCGAGGCGGCGCGCTCCGAGCTTGCCGCGACCAACGCCAATCTCGAGCGCATCGTCGCCTACCGCACCGAGGACCTCACCGAGGCCAACGAGGAAATCCAGCGCTTCGCCTATATCGTTAGCCACGACCTGCGTTCGCCGCTGGTGAACATCATGGGCTTCACCTCCGAGCTCGAAGCCCTGCGCCAGGACATTTTCAACGAGATCGGCCAGCTCCGCGGCCAGCTTCTGGAGCTCAACGGCGCCGCCCAGTCCGCCGAGGCCGAGGGCGCGGTCGACCGCCTCGGCGCCGACTTCGACGAGGCCATCGGCTTCATCAAGACCTCGATCGGCAACATGGACCGCCTGATCAACGCCGTCCTCAAACTGTCCCGGGAAGGCCGCCGCCAATTCCATCCGGAGACTGTGGATATGGACAAGCTGGTCGCCGGCCTTGTCGAGACGGTCACCCACCGCGCCGCGGAACTCGAGGCGACCTTGCGCGTTGGTGACTTGCCGTCGGTCGAAACCGACCCCCTGGCGGCTCAGCAAATATTCAGCAATTTGATAGATAACGCTTTGAAATACGGTCGTAATGACGAAAAATTGCAGATCGAGATAAGGGGCCATCTCACTGCCACGCACGCCGTCTATGAAGTGCAGGACAACGGCCGCGGTATCGACCGCGCCGATTTCCAGCGCGTTTTCGAGCTGTTTCGGCGGGCCGGCAAGCAGGATCGCCCCGGCGAAGGTATCGGGCTCGCCCACGTCCGGGCCCTGGTCCGGCGGCTGGGCGGAACCATGGGTTTGACTTCGGAACTCGGTCAAGGCAGCACCTTCACCGTGACACTGCCGCGGCGTTGGTCGGTTGATAAAAGGAGCGCAGCTTGAATAGCCGAATGTCGGAGCTTCCCGTCGAAATCGTCATGATCGAGGACGATCAGGGACACGCCCGCCTCATCGAGAAGAATATTCGCCGCGCCGGCGTTAACAACCCGATCACGCCCTTCGGCAACGGCACCGACGCCGTCACCTATCTGTTCGGT
>JAHCKF010000244.1 GCA_026125925.1 Pseudolabrys sp. | reverse complement strand
ACAAAGAACAGGGCCAGCGGAGCGTTGGCTGTTTAGGACCGGGCTGTTTGAAAATTGAATCCTGAGAAATGTGAACGCAGCGGCGATCACACTTTACCCTCCCCCTTGTGGGGAGGGTCGCGAGCGATAGCGAGCGGGGTGGGGGTGATCGCGGTCGTCATCGACCCCCACCCCGACCGCACTCGCTTCGCTCGGCGGTCGACCCTCCCCACAAGGGGGAGGGCGGGAGAGAGAGCGTGCCTCACACCCCCAGATTATCGATCAATCGCGTCTTGCCGATCTTCGCCGCCACGAGCAAACGAATGGGACCGTCCTTCACAGAGGCGATTGGCTTGAGGTTCAAGGCATGACGCGCTTCGAGATAATCGAGCGCGAAGCCGGCGTGACGGATCTCGCCGGCGCCTTCCTCCATCACCATCTCGATCGGCTCGCCGCGCTTGATGCGTTGGGCGCTCGCCTTGAGCACGCGATAGAGCGTCGGCGCGATGGCGCGTTCGGCCTCCGACAAATAGACATTGCGCGACGAGAGGGCGAGGCCATCCTTCTCGCGCACCGTCGGAATACCGACGACCTTGAGCGGCAGATCGAGATCGCTCGCCATCTGCGTGACGACGCGAAGCTGCTGGTAGTCCTTCTGGCCGAACAAGGCGAAGTCCGGCGCCACTTGCGTGAATAGCTTGGTCACCACGGTGGCGACGCCGCCGAAGAAGTGCGGGCGGAACTTGTCCTCGAGCCCGGCCAGCGCGGCGCCTTCCGGCGCGATGCGGGTGGCGAAGCCTTCCGGGTACATCTCGGCCGCGGTCGGGGCCCACACCGCATCGACCTTGAGCGCGGTCAGAGCCTTCATGTCGGCCTCGAAGGTCCGCGGGTAGCTGCCGAAGTCCTCGGTCGGCGCGAACTGGGTGGGGTTAACGAAGATCGACACCACGACGCGGCGGGCGCGCTTCTTCGCCTCGGCCACCAGCTTGAGGTGGCCGGCATGCAGCGCGCCCATGGTCGGAACCAGAGCAATACCGCGCCCGGCCTTGCGGTACGGCGCCATGGCCCGGCGCAGGGTGGCGACGGTGCGGAGAACTTGAGGACGGTCGGTCATGCTTAATTGTTCCGGCGGCGGCGAGCCTTATGGCCCCGACGGCGGATGGCCGTCAATTCCGTCGGATACCGCGCGCGGATGGTGAATTAGCCGGCTCAAGATTAATGGTAAAACCGCGCCAAACTTGACTAAAGCCCGGCATTTCATCGAGAATTGCCGATATCCCAGGGACGCGTCATGTTGGTCCAACCGATCTCCCAGAGCCCGCAATCCGCGCATGTCGTCGTACTCGGCAACGAGAAGGGCGGCTCGGGCAAATCGACCACCGCGCTGCATATTGCCGTCGCGCTGATGAAGGCGGGGCAGAAGGTCGCGACCATCGATCTCGACTCGCGCCAACAGAGCTTCACGCATTACATCCAGAACCGCCGCGCCTGGGCCGAGCGTGCGCGCGTCCAGCTCGAGCTGCCGACGCATTACTGCGTGCCGCGCGCCGACACCAATTCGGTCGATGCCAACGAGGCGGCGGAGTTTGCCGGCTTCTCGCGCGCCATCAGCGCCATCGAGCACACGCATGACGTCGTCGTCATCGACACGCCCGGCAACGACACCTACCTGATGCGGCTCGCGCATTCGATGGCCGACACTTTGGTGACGCCGCTCAACGACAGCTTTGTCGATTTCGACGTGCTGGCCAAGATCGACCAGACCAATTTCACCGTCACTGGTGAAAGTCATTATGCCGAGATGGTGCGTGAAGCGCGCCGCCAGCGCCGCCTGGTGGACGGCAAGCTCACCGACTGGATCGTCGTGCGCAACCGCCTTTCCGCGCTCGGCTCGCGCAACAAGAAGCTGGTCGGCGAGGGCATCCAGGAACTCGCCCGGCGCATGGGCTTCCGCTCCGTCGACGGTTTCGCCGAGCGCGTCGTCTATCGCGAGTTCTTCCCGCGCGGTCTCACGGCGTTCGACGATCTCGACGAGCAGACGCTTGGCATGCGGCCCAACATGTCGCACCTCACCGCGCGCGAGGAGGTCATCGCGCTCCTCAACGCGCTACGCCTGCCGGTGTCGGAAAACGGCCGCCGCGCCGCCGCCCGGGCCGAGTGGTACTCGGTCATGGATCAGCCGCTCCAGGTCCACGACCTGCTGGCGTAAAAGCCGCTTGCCTCGCGGCCGCGGCATTGCCACGTAAGCTTTATGTGGCAATTCGTTGTAGACTTCCTCCCATGACCACGCCGACCCGCAAAGGCGCCGACCAGGCGCCGGCGAAATCCTCGCGCGACGAGATCGACGCCTTTCTCGACCGCGTGAAGTCGCTCGGCCCGGCCGTGACCGCGGGCAAGCGCGGCCGCCTGGTGTTCGCGCTCGACGCCACGATGAGCCGGCAGCCGACCTGGGACACGGCGCAGCGGCTCACCGCCGACATGTTCCGCGAGGCGGCGAGCATCGGCGGGCTCGACATCCAGCTCATGTATTTCCGCGGCGTCAATGAATGCCGCGCGTCGTCCTGGGTGGCCGACGCCGGCAAGCTTTCGGAGCTGATGAGCCGTATCGACTGCCGCGGCGGCCACACCCAGATCGGCAAGGTACTTGGCCACGTCCGTAAGGAACATAAAGGGCAGGCGGTGCAGGCGCTGGTCTTCGTCGGCGACGCCATGGAGGAGGCGATCGACGATCTCGCCGCCTCCGCCGGCGAACTCGGTCTGCTCGGCGTGCCGGTATTCATGTTCCAGGAGGGCAACGATCCGGTCGCCGACAAGGCGTTCCGCGAGATCGCGCGCCTGTCGCGCGGCGCCTATTGCCGCTTCGACACCGGCGCGGCGCATCAGCTCGCCGAACTCCTGCGCGCCGTGGCGGCTTATGCCGCCGGTGGGCTCAAGGCGCTCGCCGCTTTGTCCAACAACCAATCGAACGGCGCGCGCCTGCTGCTCGCCCAGTTGCGCGGCTGAGCGATGCCGACACTCATCTTCGGCGCTCTCATCCTGGTCGCGGCAATATGGGCGGTCGGTGTAATTTCGCGGATTGATCCCAAGGTCGGCGCCCGCGTACTCAAGGCGGCGGGCGGCATTCTCGCGATTGGCCTCGCGGCCTTCCTCGGACTGCGCGGCGAACTCTATATCGCCATCCCGCTCGGCATGTTCGGCCTGGGGCTGCTGGGCTGGATGCCGTTCGGGCCGGCCGGGTTCTCGGCGCGCACCGGCAAATCGAGCGGGCAGGTGTCGCGGGTGCGTACGGCCTACATCGAGATGTCGCTCGACCACGACAGCGGCGCCATGGCCGGGCAGGTGCTGGCCGGACGGTTTGCCGGGCGGCTCCTCGACGATCTGGATACCGAGGGGCTCGTGGCGCTGCTGCGCGAGGCCGACGACGAAAGCCGCGCTCTACTGGTGCCGTATCTTGACCGCCGGGATCCCCGCTGGCGTGAACACGCGCAAGGTGACGCGGCAGCGGGGCGGGCTGCGCCGGGCGGCGGCGCCAAAATGACGGATGAGGAGGCCTATCAGATCCTTGGCCTGCAGCGCGGGGCGAGCGAGCGCGACATCACGCGGGCTCACCGGGCGCTGATGAAGAAATTCCATCCCGATCAGGGGGGATCGACGTATCTCGCGGCCCGGATTAACGAGGCCAAGGAAAAGCTGCTTCGCCAACATCGCTGAAGAACTCCAGACGCAACGCCATCAATCGGCGGCTCCTGTCGTCCAACGCATCCCTGTCACGTCGAGCGTTTCGCTCTTGTCTAAACCGCCCGTCACGTGACCGGACCGGGCGGCTTCCGCATATCAGTTGCGGATTAGCATGCAGGGGATTTCGCTTTGCTTAAGATGCTTGCAGGCGGCTTCGGCCTGCGGCTTGTCCAGCCCGGCAAACCGGGCGCGGTAGAGCGAGCGCTCACCCTTGGCGACCTTCTCGGTGAAGGGCGCCGCCTCGCCGAGCTGCTGCTTGGCCTTGGTCTGCGCCGTCGACAGCCGTTCCTTGGCGGACTTCTCTTCCGGAAATGCGCCGACCTGGATCATCCAGCCGCTGCGCGCTTTCGCCGCCTGGGCAGCCGCTGGCTCGGGCGTCGAGCCGCTGACCGGGACGGTCGCGGCAGCGGAGGCGACCTTGGTGCCGCTGGCGACTTCGGCCTTGGCCGGCAAAACGCCGAGCACACCTGGACCGGCACCCGGCGGGGGCGGCGGCAGATCGCTCTTCACCGTAGCGATCAGGCTGACGCTAGCGGTATGTGCCGGCGGCATCATCTTGCGCGAGCTTGGCGGCAACTCGGACAAAGCGGCAAGCTGGGTCTTGCCGGGACGCACCATCAGCGTCTTGACCGCATTCGGTTTGATCGGATCGGTCGAGCCTGGCTCCGGGGCGTCGACGGCGGCGATGACGGTCTGAGCGCGCGGGTCGGCCACCGGCGCCGGCGGCGCCGCCGGCATTTTGGTTTCGGCCACGGCCGTGCCCTCGCTGACCGGCGGCGCGGTGCGGCGGACGGCGGCGACCTTGATCGTATCGTCGATCAGGTTGCGCACGACCGCATCGCGAGCGCGGGCGGTGCGGCCGCCGAACACGACGGCCACGATGTGACGGTTATCGCGATTGACCGAGGTGACGATGTTGAAGCCAGAGGCGCGAATGTAACCGGTCTTGATGCCGTCGACGCCGTCGACGCTGCCGAGCAGGCGGTTGTGTCCGCGTACGGTGCGGCCATGATACGTGAAGGACCGCGTCGCGAAATAGCCGAAGTAGTTCGGGAACCGGTCCTGCAAAGCGCGGCCGAGCAGGGCCTGATCACGCGCCGTGGTGACCTGTTCGTCATTGGGCAGGCCGGAGGCGTTGCGGTAGTTGGTGCGCATCATGCCCAGCGAGCGGGCCTTCGCCGTCATCATGCGGGCGAAGCTGGGCTCGTCGCCGCCGAGATATTCGCCGATCACCACGGCGACGTCGTTAGCCGATTTGGTGACGATGGCCTTGATCGCGGTTTCGACCTTGATGGTTTCGCCCGGCTTGAGACCCATCTTCGATGGCGCCTGGGCGGCGGCATGAGAGGAAACCGGCATCTCGCTGTTCAGCTTGACCTTGCCGGAGTCGAGACGCTCGAACAGCAGGTAGAGCGTCATCATCTTGGTCAGCGATGCGGGATGGCGCTCGGCATCGGCATTGCTCGCCTGCAGAACCTTGCCTGAGTTCCCGTCAACGACGATGGACGCGGTCGGTGGATTGTAGGAACTCGCGGCTGCAGCTTTGTGGTGACGGGCGCGGCGGGATCGCGCATCCGCGTCGCTCGTCACGGCGACGACCGCTATGGCAACGGCCAGCCCAAGGCAGCCCCACCGAAGATAGGGTTGGACATGGCTTCCCCGCCCCAACATCGAACCTCCAAGCCAACGGAAACAAGACGGCCCTACGTCCCCATAGTGGCCAATTTATAGCGCTGTTCGTGCACCAGAGGATTCGACGCTAGGGAAACTCGGTTACCAAATTCCTAATCTATACCACTGATTTTATAGTAAATTTCGCGTTGCAGCATGGAAGTTGACAAATTTGTGCAGTGCACTATAAATCGATCTCAAGCCCGGCGGTCATATCCGGGTCATTCATTGAGTGCAGTGTGCCGCCAA
>JAHCKF010000243.1 GCA_026125925.1 Pseudolabrys sp. | reverse complement strand
CCCAGTCGACCGGCCGCGACACCTGCGGCCAGGCGGTCGATTCCTCGGCGGCGGTCATCGCATTGGGGAATTGGCGATACACTTCCGTGTTGGTGCGGCGCAGGAAGTCGATGGCCTCGATATTCTCGCGGCCGCCGTGCTTGTTCGGGATCCAGGCGTTCGAGGGCCGGCTGTAGTCGAGATACAGCATCGAGGCCACCGCATCGACACGCAGGCCGTCGACACCGTAGCGCTCCAGCCAGAACAGCGCGTTCGACAAGAGGAAGTTCGTCACCTCGACGCGGCCGTAGTTGTAGATCATCGTGCCCCAGTCGAGATGCCGGCCCTGGCGCGGGTCCTCATGCTCGTAGAGCCCGGTGCCGTCGAAGCGCGCCAGCCCGTGCGGATCGTCCGGGAAGTGACCCGGCACCCAGTCGAGGATGACGCCGATCCCGGCCTTGTGCAGGGCATCGACCAGCGCGATGAAATCCTCCGGCGTGCCGAAGCGGCTGGTCGGCGCGAACATGCCGGTCGGCTGATAGCCCCACGAGCCGTCGAAGGGATGTTCCGACACCGGCAGCAGTTCGACATGGGTGAAACCCATGTCGGCGGCATAACGCGGCAATTGCTCGGCGAGTTCGCGATAGGTCAGCCAGCCATTGTCACGCTCGATGCTGCGCCGCCATGATCCGAGATGCACCTCGTAGATCGACATCGGCCGGTCGAGCGCATTGATGCCGTCGCGCGCGCGGGCCGGCTGCGGCAGGCGCGCCGCATCGACGACGATCGAGGCGGTGGCGGGACGCACTTCGGCGGCGAAGGCGACGGGATCGGATTTCAGCGGCAGGCGCTCGCCGGAGCGGGCGACGATCTCGAACTTGTATTTGGCACCGGGCCTGGCGCCGGGGACGAAGATTTCCCAATAGCCGTTGCCACGCACCCGCATCGGATGCATGCGGCCGTCCCAGAAATTGAAGTCGCCGACCACGCTGACTCGCTGCGCATTCGGCGCCAGCACGGCGAAGGCGACGCCCTCGACGCCGTCGAGCGTCATCGGGTGGGCGCCGAGCTTGTCGTAAAGCCGTAGCTGATTGCCCTCGCCGAGCAGGAACAGGTCGAAATCGGACAGCACCGGCGGGAAGCGATAAGGGTCCTCGAGATCGACATCGTGGTCGCCGTAACGGGCGCGCAGGCGGTAGCGGCCGGCGTCATTCACCGGGCCCGCAAACAGGCCGGAGTCGTCGAGCCGTTCCAGCGGCTGCTCGCCGGCATCGTTGATCACCGCAACGCGGTCCGCATTGGGCAGGAAGGCGCGCACGATCGTGCGCTCGTTCTCGGCATGCGGCCCGAGATAGGCGAACGGATCGGCGTGGCGGCCCTCGATGATGGCACGCGCGTCAGGCGACAGATGACGGACATGTTCGTTCATTGCTGGATCACTCCGCGCTGCCACAGGATGCGCAAGGTCGCCTCCAGCGGGATGTGGGCCCAGGACGGACGGTTGGTCAGCTCGTACTCGATTTCGTACATCGCCTTGTCGAGCAGGAACCAGTCGAGCAGCCGCCGCGTCTGGTCGGCGTCGGCCGGCCACAGGTTCGAATCCTTGATGGTCTCGCGATAGCAATCCCAGAAGGCGCCCGTCAGCCGGTCGCCCCAGTCGCGCATCAACGGTGTGAGCACCGCGAGGTCTTCGCCGCTGAGATCGGGCGCCTGGTTGATGGCCGCGGTGATGGCATAATCGATCGAGCGGATGAAGCCGGCGACGTCGCGGGCCGGCGGGGCCTTGTGCCGGCGCTCCTCGAGCGTGCGGCGCGGCTCGCCCTCGAAGTCGAGAATATAGGCGTCGTCCTTGGCGATGAGGATCTGGCCGAGATGATAGTCGCCGTGATGGCGAATCTTCATGCCCTCGAAGGGGACATTCCGGTTGGCCGAGATATAGACCCTGATGGCATCGCGGTTTTGCACCAGCAGATCGGCCATGCCGGCGATGCCCTCGGGCAGGCTGGTCGACTTGATGAGATCGAGGCGGGCCTCGGTCCGCGCCAGCAGCGCGTCGGTCCACTGCGTCATGTCGGCGGGCGACACCGGCTCCGGCGCGAAGTCGGCGATGTCGTCATGGCTGGCGAGCGCGAGGTGCAGTTCGGCGGTACGGCGGCCGATCTGGCTCATGCGCTGCATAAGCACCAGCGTGTCGGCGGTCTCGGTCAGCGGTTCGGCGAGGTTGAGGCGCTGCTGGTCGATCAGACGTTCCAGCGCCGACAACGTCAGCGACCAGGCGTCGCCCTGGTTCTCGATGAACTCGTGCACCACGGCGAGCGCGCTGCGCGTGTCGCCTTCAACGAGTTCGGCGGAGCCCAGCAGCGCCGGCGCGTTCTTGAACGCCGTCTTGTCGGTGAGGAAACGGCCCATCTCGATTTCGGGATGGGCGCCCGACGCCAGACGGCGCAGCAGTTTCACGACAAAGCGATTGTCGGCAATGATGCTGGAGTTGGACTGCTCGCGATCGACCAGCTTGATGGACTCGACCGTCGGCGCCGGCGATGCGGCGAAGGCTTCGGTCGGGCGGAATTCGATGAGCTTGTCCTTGTGGCTGACCGTTTCGCCTCGGTGCATGGCGTCGAGCAAAGCGGGCACGAAGTCGGTCTCGCCGGCGGCATCCACTAGGGTGCCTTCGCGCGGACCGCGCCGTACGGCGGCTAGGATCGAGCCCGGGCCATGGTCGATGGTCGTGTAGCGCTCCCAGCGCGTCGCCAGCGGCAGGAAGTAGCGGCTGGCGCCGTGCGAGCCCGTGACCTCGACGATGGCGGCGAGATGATCGCGGCCGCCGAGGCTGAGCGGAATGGCGGCGCCAAGGCTGGTCGAGATCTTGCGCGCATCCTTATCGGCGAACCAGCGCTGATGCGTGATGAAGCCGGGCAGCACGTCGTTCTCGAAGGTCCGCCGCGTCCAGCCCTCGGCGAGCGAATTCCAGCCGGCGCCGAGCACCAGCGTCGACACATCGCGCGGCAGAGCGTGCGGCTGTTCGCTGCCCGGCTCCTTGTTGAGCTGGAACCAGAAAAAGCCGTAAGGCGGCAGCGTGACGAGATAAGGCAACTGGCCGATGCGCGGGAAGTTGACGCGGCCGAGCATCTCCTGCGGCATGCGGCCTTCCCAGGCCGACATGTCGAGTTCGACGGCCTGGGCCGAGCGCGACAGATTGGCGACGCACAGGATCGCCTCGTCGCCGAGCTGGCGCACGTAAGCGAGCACGGTGCGGTTGGGCGGCCGTACGAAAGTGAGCGTGCCGCGGCCGAACACCTTGGTCGATTTGCGCACGCTGATGAGGCGCTTGGTCCAGTTCAGCAGCGAAGAGGCCGAGCGTCCCTGCGCCTCGACATTGACCGCGGAGAAACCGTAGACCGGGTCCATGATGCAGGGCAGGTAAAGCTGCGCCGGATCGGACCGCGAGAAGCCGCCATTGCGGTCCGGCGACCATTGCATCGGCGTGCGCACGCCGTTGCGGTCGCCGAGGAAGATGTTGTCGCCCATGCCGATCTCGTCGCCGTAATAGATGATCGGCGTGCCCGGCATCGACATCAGGATCGAGTTCATCAGCTCGATCTTGCGCCGGTCGTTGTCCATCAGCGGCGCGAGACGGCGGCGGATGCCGACATTGATGCGCGCGCGCGGGTCGACCGCGTAGGTCGACCACAAATAGTCGCGCTCGGCGTCGGTCACCATTTCCAGCGTCAGTTCGTCGTGGTTGCGCAGGAACATCGCCCACTGGCAGTTGGCGGGGATTTCCGGCGTCTGGCGCATGATGTCGGTGACCGGGAAGCGGTCTTCCTGCGCGATCGCCATGTAGATGCGCGGCATCAGCGGGAAGTGATAGGCCATGTGGCATTCTTCGCCGCCGCCGAAATACTCCTGCACGTCTTCCGGCCATTGATTGGCTTCGGCCAGCAGCACTTTGTTCGGCGCATAGGCGTCGAGCTCGGCGCGGATGCGCTTCAGGATGGCGTGGGTTTCTGGCAGGTTCTCGTTGTTGGTGCCCTCGCGCTCGCACAGATAAGGCACGGCGTCGAGCCGGAACCCGTCCACCCCTGTGTCCAGCCAGCGCTTCATCACCTGCATGACGGCGCTGACGACGCGCGGATTGTCGAAGTTCAAATCCGGCTGATGCGAGAAGAAGCGGTGCCAGTAATAGGCGTTCGCTTCGGGGTCCCAGGTCCAGTTCGACTTCTCGGTGTCGGTGAAGATGATGCGCGTGCCCTGATATTTCTGGTCGGTATCGCTCCAGACGTACCAGTTGCGGGCGCTGGAGCCTTCGGGGCTGCGCTTGGCGCGCTTGAACCAGGCATGCTGGTCCGAGGTGTGGTTGATGACGAGTTCGGTGACGACCTTGAGGTCGCGGCGCTTGGCTTCCTGCATGAAGCGCCGGAAGTCCTTCATCGTGCCGAAGGCCGGATTGATCTTCCGGTAGTCCGAAATGTCGTAGCCGTCGTCGCGGCCGGGACTCGGATAGAAGGGCAGAAGCCATAGCGCCGTGACGCCGAGGTCCTGCAGGTAGTCGAGCCTCTGGGTCAGCCCTTCGAAATCGCCGACGCCATCGTTGTTGCTGTCGGCGAAGGATTTGACGTGAAGCTGATAGATGATGGCATCCTTGTACCAGAGCTCATCTGTCAATGTCTGCTCGATCTGGATAGGAGAAACGACGTTCACGAACCGGTTCCTATGCGATGCAGCGGAACAGCATGGCGGGGTCTTCGGTGGGGTTGATGGTGAGGCGGACACCGCCCCATTCGAGGGTGTGGCGTTCGCCGGTGACCAGGTTTTCGATCTGCCGGACGGGCTTGCGGGCATCCGGCGGGCCGATCTCCATTTCTCCGAAATGGAACCAGAACTGCTGCGGATCGGGACCGGTGAGGCAGATCGCCACGGCCACGGCGCTGCGACCGTCGTCCGACTCCTTTACGAAGCCGACGACATCGCCGTTGTCGAGCTGCGCGAAGCGGAGGTTCGCGGTTTGCAGCAGTGCGGGGTTTGCGCGCCGGATGCGGTTGATGCGTGCGACATAGTCCTTGATGTTCCCGGGCCTGTTCCAGTCACGGGTCTTGAGTTCGTATTTCTCGGAGTGGAGGTATTCCTCCTTCGCGGGAATCGGCTCGTGCTCGAGCAGTTCGTAGCCCGCAAGCATCCCGTAGTTCGAGGAAAGGGTTGCAGCCAGCGCGAGACGGGACTTGAACATCCACACGTCGCCGTTCTGGAGTTGGGTCGGCAGGATATCCGGCGTCGACATGAAGAAGTTCGGCCGGAAGTACTCGACTTCCGGATGGCGCGTGAGCTCGCTGAGGTATTCCTGGATCTCCGCCTTGTGGATACGCCAGGTGAAATACGTGTAGGACTGTGTGAAGCCGAGCTTGGCCAAGAGCTTCATCACCTTCGGGCGCGTGAACGCCTCCGACAGGAAGACGACCCGCGGTTCTTTGGTCTGCACGTCGTGGATCAGCCACTCCCAGAAGGGAAACGGTTTGGTGTGGGGATTGTCGACGCGGAAAATCTGGACGCCCTGTTCGACCCAGAACAGGATGACATCGCGCAGCGCTTCCCAGAGCGCGATTCGATCGGGGCCGTAGAAGTCCGGGTTGACGATGTCCTCGTATCTCTTCGGCGGGTTCTCGGCGTAGCGGATGGAA